>JAFDHW010000132.1 GCA_019308705.1 Deltaproteobacteria bacterium | reverse complement strand
TCCTCAAATAATCAGACTGTCTTTGGCGCAAGACCCAAAAAACAGCTCCAACGGATTGAAAATAAAGAAAAATTCGATCTCGGGCAAAATTGCTCATGAATAATCCGGGTTAAAGCCCGGGGGGCTGGCGGCGGCGGAGCGGCGCGCAAGGCGCGGAGCTATGCGGGCTTTTGAAAATAGCACACCAGGCTTTTGCCCATGACGGGGTTCAGCAGGGTCTCGGCCGCGCGGGTGGCCAAGGGCTTTTTCATGATGTCCCACACCAAGAGCCGGTGCCAGGCGGCGGGCAGGGGGTGGGCGTCGTTTTTGACGCCCACCAGGCATTTCAACCACCAGTAGGGCACGTGCAGGGCGTGGGCGTAGTGGCGGCCGGTGTACCGGACCCCCGCAGCCTCCACCAGATCGATGAGTTCGCGTTTGCGGAAGATGCGCACGTGGCCGCCGGGGTCCGTGCGGTAGGCATCGGACAGCATCCAGCAGATCTTTTCCGGCAGGTACCGCGGCACGGAAATCGCCAGCACCCCGCCGGGGCGGAGCACCCGGGCAAGCTCCGCGCACACCGTAGGAGGGTGGTCCACGTGCTCCAGGACCTCGGAGCACACCACCGCGTCGAAGGAGGCGTCGGAAAAGGGCAGGGATGCGGCGTCGGCGCAGAGCACCTGCCAGGAGCCGTGGCCCCTGCCCTCCTGCTCCATGCCGGCAAGAAGCCCGCGGGTCGCGGCCGCGTTTTTATGGGAGAGGTCTGCGCCCACGGAAAGCACGCCCGGCAGGGAGTAGGCCTCGCAGGTGTGGCGGCCTCCGCCGCAGCCCACGTCCAGCACCCGGCTCCCCGGCGAAAGGCCGAGGCGGTCAAACCTGATGGTAAGCATCCATGGCCTCCCGGTAGACTTCCGCGGTGAGCCGTGCCGTCCGTTCCCAGGTAAAGAGCGCCAGCACCCGCTCGTAGCCCGCGCGGCCCAAAGCCGCCGCCTTTTCCGGGTTACGGGAAAGGTCCAGGATGGCCCGGGCCAGGGCGTGGTGGTCGCCCGGGGGCACCAGCACGCCTGCGTCGCCCACCACTTCGGGCAGGGCCCCGCCCGTGGTGGAGATCACCGGCACCCCGCAGGCCATGGCCTCGATGGCGGGCAGCCCGAAGCCCTCGTACAGGCTGGGCACCACGGCCATGCCGGCGGCGGCGTACTGGCGAACGAAGGCGTCGTCGGAAAGCCTTCCCGTGAACCGCACCACGTCGCCCAGGGAAAGCTCGCGCACCAGCCGCAGGATGCCCCCGTCCTTCTTGGGGGTGCCCACCACCACCAGCCGCACTTCCGGATCGGCGGCCCGCACCTCGTGGATGGCCTTCAGCAGGTGGTACAGGCCTTTAAGCGGCGTGTCCGCGCTGTTGGTCACCAGTACGTGCTTTATGTTCCTGCCGTTTTCGGAAAGGGGCCTAAAAAGCCCGGTGTCCACGCCGTTGGGCACCACCCGCATGGAGGAGGGGGCTACGGGGAATACCCGGCAGATGTCCTTCTTGGAGGCCTCGGACACGGTGATGGTGCGAAGCATGTGCCGGGAAACCCGCCGCTGCATGCCCACGAAGCTGTACCAGCGGCGGATCTGGGCCTTCTTGAGCCAGGAGCGCACCGAGGCCATGGCCAGGTCGCGGTCCACGGTGATGGGGTGGTGGATGGTGGCCACGGTTGGAAGGAACCGGGAAATGCCCAAAATGCCGTAGGAAAGGCTCTGGTTGTCGTGGACCACGTCGAACTCGCGGGCGCGTTTTTTCAGGTGCATCCAGGCGCGGATGCCGAAGGTCAACGGCTCTGGAAAGCCCATGGTGGATACCGAGGCCCACTCGTAGAAGTTCACGGGGTCGGCAAGCTCGCGGATCCGCGGCAAGCGGAAGGGGTTTTCCGGGTCGTAGAGGTCCAGGCTGGGCAGCTTGGTCAGGGCAACCCCGGGGGCGAGTTCCGGGTAGGGCGGCCCGGAGATCACCTCCACCTGGTGCCCCAGCTGCGCCAGCGCGGCGGAAAGGTTCTTCACGTACACGCCCTGGCCCCCGCAGTGGGGGTTGGAGCGGTAGGAGAGCAGACACACCCGCAAGGGGCGGCCGAAAGAATCGCTGATCATGGTCATGGCATCCGTAATGCGGGAAAAAAACAGGCCTTTGGCTATCACCGGCCCGGAACAAAATCAAGAACCAGGATGCCCGCGCCGGCCGCCTTTGCCGTGGCGATGGATAAGGCCTTGTAGTTGTTGCCTTTTTGCAGGCCCTTTGCGCGGGGCCGTTTTTCCCGCCCCCGTGGTCCCGGCGTCCTGGCGCGGAGAACCGGGTCTCTCCAGCAAATGATGGAAAAATTCCTTGCAAATTGACGGCATTTATGCAATCAGGCAATTTGCTCAAGATTCCGGCGGGTTGCGCGCCCCAGGGGGCGGGAAAAACAGGAAGTATTTCCGGTTTTTCCGGGTGGTTAGAACGGCCAGAAGCCGGCGGTGCTTCGGCAGCCGGGGCAGCTGCCGCCAATCCGGCCGTTTGTTGTTCCACCCCGCGGCGTGCGAGGAAAAAACACGAGGCCGCTGTTTGGGGCGGCCAAACCATACCGAGGAGGACCCATGGCACAATCCATATCCGACCGCAGGGACGTGCAGTTCGTGTTGAACGAGCAGCTTACGATCGGAGATCTCTGCAAGGGCATATACGCGGATCTCAACACCAAGACCTTTGACCTGCTGATGAACGAGGCCCGCAACCTGGCGGTGAAGGAGCTTCTTCCCATCCTGAAGGAGTGCGACGAAGAGGGCTGCAAGTTCGACAACGGCAAGGTCATCACGCCCGAGGGCTTCAAGCGGGCGTGGAAGCTTTTTTGCGAGGGCGAATGGCTGACCGTGGCCGACGACATGGAAGTGGGCGGCCAGGGCATGCCCCAGGTGCTGGCCGTGGCCAGCCTGGAGCTTTTCGCCGGGGCCAACATGGCCTTTTCCATCTATCCCATGCTGGCCCACGGCGCGGGCAAGCTGGTGGAGCTCTACGGCACGGACAAGCAGAAGGAGCTTTTCCTGGGCAAGATGTACTCCGGCGAGTGGGGCGGCACCATGTGCCTGACCGAGCCCGAGGCCGGGTCCGACGTGGGCGCCCTCACCACCACGGCCAAGGACAACGGCGACGGCACCTACAGCATCTCCGGCACCAAGATCTTCATCTCCGCGGGCGAGCAGGACTTGACCGAGAACATCATCCATCCTGTCCTGGCGCGCATCGAGGGCTCCCCGCCGGGCACGGCGGGCATCTCCATCTTCCTGGTTCCCAAGATCTGGGTGAACGACGACGGCTCCCTGGGCGAGGACAACGACGTGGTCTGCGACCGCATCGAGCACAAGATGGGGATCCACGCCTCGGCCACCTGCCAGCTCACGTTCGGCTCCAAGGGCAAGTGCCGGGGAATGCTGCTGGGCGAGGTGAACAAGGGCATGCGCATCATGTTCCATATGATGAACGAGGAGAGGCTCAACGTGGGCGTCCAGGCGCTCGGAGCGGCCTCGGCCTCCTACCTGCTGGCGCTGGACTACGCCCGGCAGCGCATCCAGGGAAAGAACCTTCTGGCCGGCAAGGACGCCCCGGGCGTGCCCATCATCCAGCACCCGGACGTCCGCCGCATGCTCATAAAGATGAAGGCCTACGTGGAGGGCCTGCGCAGCCTGAACTACTACACGGGCGTGTGCATGGACCGCGCCCGCATCGCGGAGAACGACGAGGAAAAGGCGTACTGGCAGTCCTTCGTGGATATTCTGACCCCCGTTTGCAAGGGCTACAGCACCGAGCGCGGCTGGGAGGTCACCGTGGACGGAATCCAGGTCTACGGCGGCTACGGCTACACCACGGAATACCCCATGGAGCAGATCGCCCGGGACTGCAAGATCACCACCATCTACGAGGGCACCACGGGCATCCAGGCCATGGACCTTTTGGGCCGCAAGATCCCCATGAAGGATGGCAAGGTGTTCATGGCCCTGCTTGGCGAGATCAAGAAGACCGTGGCCGAGGCCAAGGGCATCGCGGGCTTGGAGGAGCTTGCCGCCAAGGTGGACGCGGCGGCGGACAAGCTGGCCGAGACCGCCCAGGCGCTGGCCAAGGCCGCCCGAAGCCCCAAGGTCATGACCGCGTTCGCCAACGCCACGCCGTTTTTGGACTCCATGGGCGACGTGCTCCTGGGGTGGATGCACTTGTGGCGGGCTGCGGTTTCCGCGCCCAAGCTGGAGAAGGCCGTGGGCGGCAAGACCGGCGAGGATCGCGCCAAGGCCGTCGCGTCCAACAAGGACGCCGCGTTCTACGACGGCCAGATCCAGACCGCGAAGTACTTCATCAATGTGATTCTCACCACCACCCTGGGCAGGATGGACTCCATCCGGTTGCTGGAAGACGCTCCGGTGGAAATGGCGGACGCCGGCTTCGGCGGCTGATTCGCCCAAAACCCTATATACGCGATAGAGGAGAACAGTCCCATGCATCCCATATTGAGGCCAGTGGCGGAGGCGGAGTTTTTGGGGGTGATCCCCATTTGGTTGTTGGCGACGGTCATACCGGTTTTGGCGGTGGCGCTGTTTGCCTATGTCATCATGAGGCGGTTGGAGCCGTTGGTGAAGGCGAAGACCGATCCGCGGTTTGACCGGAAGGCGGCGCGGACGTGGCACATGATCAAGTTCGCGTTCGGGCAGTACCGGCAGCCGCGGTACTGGACCGCGGGGGTGTTGCACATCGCCATTTTCGCGGGGTTTCTCATCCTTTCCGTCCGGTCCGTTTCCCTGGTGATTTTGGGGGTGAACGAGGGTTTTGCGTTTCCCCTTTTGGGGCCGGGGCAGGCGCTGGGCGACGCGTACACGGTGCTCAAGGACATCGCGGCCACCATCGTGTTGATCGCGTGCGTGGCGGCGGCCATCCGGCGGGGGATCATCAAGCCGGCGCGCTACGCGGTGCCGCCGGAGCTTGGCCACGAGCACACGGCCGAGGCGGTGCTGATTTTGGGGATGATTTCGGGGCTGATGCTTGCGGACGGGTTTTTCGAGGGTTCGGCGGCCGCGGCGTACATGAGCGCGGGCGGGGCCAATCCGCACCTGATCACGCCCTTGACCATTCCCTGGTTCACGGGCCACGCCCTGGCGGGGCTTTCCGGGGACACGCTGCAAGGCGTGCACAACGCGGCGTATCTCATCCACGAAGTCATCTTCTTTTCGTTTTTGAACGTTTTGCCGCTGGGCAAGCACTTCCACGTGATCACCTCCATTCCCAACGTGTGGCTGGCCAAGCTGAACAAGGGTTCGGTGAAGCCGGTGGAGTGGGGCAAGAGCGAGGAGGAGATCATGGAGATGGAGTCCGTGGGGGTGAAGAAGGTCACGGACTTCACCTGGAAGCACATTTTGGATTTTTACACGTGCGCGGACTGCGGCCGGTGTTCGGACCAGTGTCCGGCCAACGCGGTGGGCCGGCCGCTGTCGCCCCGGTTCGTGAGCATCAAGTGCCGGGACCACCTGTACAAGGTGTTTCCGTTGAGGGGCAAGGGCGCGGAGAACACGGAGCTCATCGGCGGGCCCTTGTCCGAGGACGAGGTCTGGTCGTGCACCACCTGCGGGGCGTGTGAGAACGAGTGCCCCATTTTCATCGAGTACATCGACAAGATGGTGGATTTGCGCCGGGGCATGGTGGACGAGGGGATGGTGCCCCAGAGCCTGCAGAAGCCCCTGTCCGCCCTGGAGAAACGGGGCAACCCCTACGGCAAGATGGAGAAGAAGCGTGCGGACTGGGCCAAGGACTGCGACGCGCCGGTGAAGGTGGTGAACGTCAAGAAGGGCGAGACGGTGGAGACGTTGTACTTCGTGGACTCCATCACGTCCTACGACGACGCCATGTGCAGGATCGGGCAGAGCGTGGCGCGGGTGCTGGCCAAGACGGGGGAGGACTGGGGCATCCTGGGTCCTGCGGAGAAGGACAGCGGCCACGAGGTGCGGCGGTTCGGCGAGGAGATGCTGTTCATGGACCTCAGGGACCAGAACACGGAGGCCATCGAGGCGTCCGGGGCGAAGAAGATCGTCACCGCGGACCCGCACGCGTACAACGCGTTGAAGAAGGACTATACGGGGCTTCCGCCGGTGGAGCACATCGCCACCACGATTTTGCGGGGCATCAAGGAGGGGAAGATCACCCCCCGGCCGCTCAACGACGGCAAGACCTACGTGTACCACGATCCGTGCTACCTGGGCCGGCACAACGACCTGTACGACGACCCGCGGGCGGTGCTGGACGCCATTCCGGGGTTGAAGCGGGCGGAGATGACGCGCTCCCGGGACACCTCGTTCTGCTGCGGCGGCGGCGGGCTCATGCTGTTCTACGAGCCCGTCGAGGAGACGCGCATGGGCCGCATCCGGGTGGAGATGGCCCGGGAGGCCGGCGCGGACGTGGTGGTGACGGCGTGTCCGTTCTGCAAGGTGAACATCGAGGACGCCATCAAGACCTCGGGTTTGGAAGGCAAGATGGAGGTCATGGACCTGGTGGAGCTGATCGACCGGCAGACGTCCGAGCCCAAGGCCGAGGAGGCGGAGGAGCCCGAGGCCGGAGAGGAAGCAAGGGGCAACTAGCGCCCTGGTTTTGCAAGGCAAGGTTTCTTGCTCATACGGATTTGGTCAGGACACACGAGCGGCCCGGGGCCCTGGGGAGGGTCCCGGGCCAACCAACAAAATCCCCTAGGAGGCGCACATGGAGATCCTGGTTTGCGTGAAGAGGGTGCCGGACACCGCGGAGAACGAGATCG
>JAFDHW010000131.1 GCA_019308705.1 Deltaproteobacteria bacterium | reverse complement strand
CCCTTGCCGCCGATGGCCCGGATGTCGCCGCCCGCGTTGATGAGCCCGTGGGAGACGCCCGCCTTCTCAAGCGCCCGCGCGCCGGCGTCGATGACATAGCCCTTGGCGATGCCATCCAGCGTCACGGACATGCCCGGCCGGGCAAAAGACACCGCGCGGCCGGAGATGGTCACCCCCTGGCCGTCCACCAGTGCCACGGCGCCGGAAAGCACCTTGTCCGGGGGGGGCTCGCCCTTGCGGGCGAAGTAGTGCTTGAACAGGTCGACCACCGGGGCCACGGTGATGTCAAAGGTGCCGCCGGAAAGCAGGTGGTACTCCCTGGACTGGTTGAGCACCTCCAGGGCCTCGTCGGGCATGCCGGAAAGCCGGCCCTCGGCGTTCAGCACGCCGATGGGGGAGGAAGCGTCGTGCCGGTCCAGGAGGCGGGCGACCCGGTCCATCTCGGCGAATGCCGCGCCCACGGCGTCCTCGGCCTTGCCCGGGCTCGCGTGCAGGGCCGTGATGGTCACCACCGTGCCCATCTGGTTTCTGGTCACGCTGGCCTTGGCGAGCTTTTTGTCGAACGCCAGGGTTCCCGTGGCCGGAAAAACCGTGCACGCGGCGGCGGTCCCTATCCCCAACATGCCCGAGAGCCTCAAAAACTCTCGGCGGTCCAATTTCTTCCCCTTTGTGCCGGGCATGCACATCCTCCCTTGCCTACGGCTTTTTGCCGGTCTCGATCAGTACTCGCGCGGGGTCCTGTTCAGCTGCTCCAGGGTGAACACCGGGCCGTCCTTGCACACATACTCCATCCCGATGTTGCAGCGGCCGCACATCCCTATACCGCATTTCATGCGGTTTTCAAGGGACATGATGATGTGGTCGTGCGCGTAGCCCAGCTTGTCCAGCACAGGCTGTGTGAATTTTATCATGACCGGGGGGCCGCAGACAATAGCGTAGGTGTCCGCGTCCGCCTTGGGGGCCTTCTGCTCCGTGATGGTGGGCACGAACCCCACGTTGTACTTCCAGTCCGGGTCGTCGGTGCCGTCCACGGTGATGTGCATGTGGATGTCGTCGCGCTTCTCCCACTCCATGAGCTCGTCGCGGTACAGGAGCATGCCCGGGGAGCGCGCGCCGTAGATCACGTGGATGTCGCCGAACTTCTCCCGGTTTTTCGGGTCCAGCATGTACACGATGGAGGAACGCAGGGTGGTGAAGGCGAACCCGCCGCCGATGATGACCACGTTCTTGCCCTGCTCCAGGATCTCCCAGGGGTACCAGTTGCCCAAAGGCCCCCTCACGCCCATGATGTCGCCTTCCTGCATGTTGTGCAGGGCCGTGGACACCACGCCCACCTTGTTCACCGTGAACATGAGGAAACCCGGCTCCGTGGGCGAGGAGGCGATGCCGATGGGAATCTCGCCCTTGCCGGTCACCGAAAGCTCGGCGAACTGGCCCGGACGGTAGGCGAACTTCTTCTCGTCCTCCGGGTTTACAAACACCAGCTTGAACGTCTTCAAGTTCCGGTCCTCGGTTTCGATGACCGCGGAATCAATCCTGACCGGATAGGGAAAGTAGGGATTTTCCAACGTCGCCCCCTCTTATGCTGGACACTTCTCCGGGGCGGGCTCAAACTCGTTCATGAGCCTGGCCACCCGGCGGATGTCGATGTTTACAGGGCAGCTGGACACGCACCGGCCGCAGCCCACGCACTGGATGCCCCGGCCGTAGCGGTCCACGAAGTACTTTAGCTTGTGCATGAACCGCTGGCGCACCCGGTCCACCTTGGTTGCCCGGGGATTGTGCCCGGAGCCGTGCAGGGTGAACAGCGGAAACATGCAGGAGTCCCAGTTCCGCATGCGCACGCCCTCGGCGCCCTTGACCTCGTCCTGGATGTCGAAACACCAGCAGGTGGGGCACAGGTAGGTGCAGGTGCCGCAGTTGATGCACGAAAAGGCCACGTCCTCCCAGAAATCCGCGCCGTGGAGCGCGACGGTCTCCTTGTCCGCCAGCTTGTCCGTGGGCACGCCGCCGGGCACCTTGCCCTCCGCCTCGGCGGCGAGCTTTTCAAACCCGGCTTCCGCATCCGGAGCCTCGGTGTTCCAGCCCGCGGCGGAAACGAACGCCTCGCCCTTTTCCGTGAGCACCTTGGCCAGGAAGTGGTCGTCCCGGTCGGCGAGCAGCACGTCCAGGCCGGCCTCGTCATAAGGCCCGGAGCCCGCGGAGGTGCAGAAGCAGGTCGAGCAGGGGTCGTCGCACGCCAGCCCCACCTTGGTGGTGGCCTCGTAGGCCGAAAGCCAATACGGGTCCTTGTACTCGGGCGTGTCGAAATTCAGCCGCACCAGCTCAAAGGCCTTGGCGTCGCAGGGCCGGATGCCCAAAATCACCCTGGGCGAGTAATCCTTTTCCGGCACCTTGTGCACGTGGTGGTCGGCCTTGGACTCGTCCAGGGTGTATTCGAACAGAATCTCGGACTGGGGGTAGACCGTGGACTTGGGCGAAAGCCGGGTGTTCTGGAACGAAAAATCCGGCAAAACGCCTTTGTCCAGGAGGCGGAAATCGTAAGCTTCCTTCTCCTTGACCGGCCCGAACACGCGGAAGGACTTTTTCAGGTCCTCCACGCCCCGTGTCCAGTCGTCCTTTGCAATCTTGAGAAAGCGCATCTTTCTCCCCTGTATTTACTTGATGAACTCTTCCGGGTCCTCGGGGCGCCAGGTGTCCAGAGGCGGCCGCACATCCGGGTTCATGCCCGCTTCCCAGTCGAACAGCCCCAGGCAGTCCTTTTCCAGCTTCCTGGTGAGCTGCCGCACCTTGATGCCCACGGGGCAGGCCCGCTCGCAGGCGCCGCAGTCCGTGCACCGGCCCGCGCAATGGAAGGCCCGCAGGAAGTGGAAGGTCATGGTGTCCGTGGGGTCGATGCTCTTTCCCACCCACTGGGGCTTGGACTCGTCCACGAAGCAGGTGGGACAGTAGCACAGCGGGCAGGCGTTTCTGCACGCGTAGCACCGGATGCACTCGGAGAAAAGGTCCTTAAAGTGGGCGAACCGTTCCTCCGGGCTCATGGCTTCCACCTCGCGCACGTCCGCGTAGCGGTCGGCCTCCTGCTCGGGAAGCTTTTCGCCCAGCATCTCGTCTGCAAGCACGGGGTTTCTGTGGATGCAGATGGAGCAGTTGTCCTGGAGCACGTCCTTTTTGTCGACGGTCTGCTCGTAGCCCGGGCCCGAGACCGTAAGCTTGCCGTCTTGCTCGGACACGCCGCTGATCTCCCTGCCTCCCACGGCGGCGGCCACCTTGCGGCGGTCCACCATGCGGGTGCAGGGCGCGCCGATGACGAAAAGCCTTTCACGGTCCACCTGGTTTTCCACGATGTGCAGGGCGATGTTCCTGGAGTCGCAACCCTTTGCCACCACGGCCACCCGGTCTTTCCGTTTGGGCAGGTAGTTGGCCAGGTTCACTCCGCAAAAGGAGTTGAACACCAGCTGGTCCACCTTTTCCGGATCCTTGACCAAACAGGGCTCGGCCATGAGCGGCAGGGTGCCCTCGCGGTAGCCGATGACCGCGTCCACCTTGCCCTCGGAGAGAAGCTTCTTGGCGGTCTCCCGGATTTTCTGGGTGTAGTCCGACATATCAAGCCACCTGTGCCTTTGTCTTGGCGAGCTGGCCGGCCGGGCCCAGCGCGCGCACTTCCTCGATCACCTTGGTGGCCACGTCCACGAACTTGGTGGACTCGGCCGACGAGATCCAGGAAAAGTGCAGGCGGCCCGGCTCGACCCCCATGTACTCCAACAGGTTCCTAAACAGGGCGAATTTCCGACGGGCGTAGTAATTACCTTCCAGGTAATGGCAGTCACCCGGATGTCACCCGGACACCCACACCCCGTCCGCGCCCTGGCGGAAGGCCGCCAGGATGAACTTGGGGCTCATGCGGCCCGTGCAGGGGATGCGGATCACCCGAAAGTCCGGGGGGTACTGCATCCGGCTCACCCCGGCGAGGTCCGCAGCGCCGTAGGTGCACCAGTTGCAGAAAAACGCCGCGATTTTCGGTTGCCATTCGGCCATTGGTCGTCCTTTCGCTGGCCGGGAAAATCCCGTTTACAAGGCGTTGATCATGGCGAAGATCTGGTCGTTGTCAAATCCCAGCAGGTGGATGGCCCCGGAGCGGCAGGAGGCTACGCACAGGCCGCAGCCCTTGCACAGGACCGGGTTTATCTCCGCCTTGCCCGCGTTGGGCCCCTCGGCGATGAACGACGGCGCCGAGTAGGGGCACACGGACACGCAGATCCCGCAGGAGCTGCACATGGCGGGGTCGGTCCTGGCCACCACGCCGGAGGTGTGGATGGTCTTCTTGGCCAGGAGCGTCACGGCGCGGGCGGCGGCCGCCTGCCCCTGGGCCGCGGCTTCGTCCACGGGCTTGGGGTAGTGGGCCAGGCCGCAGAGGAACACGCCGTCCGTGGCGAATTCGCTGGGCCCCAGCTTGGCGTGCCGCTCCACGAAGAATCCGTCCTCGTTCAGGGGCACCTTGAACATCTGGGCCAGCTTTTCATCCTTGTTGGGCACGATGGCTGCGGCCAGGGTCACCAGGTCCGCGGGGATCTGGATGGTCCGGCCCAGGATGTGGTCTTTCACCGTCACGGTGAGCTCGCCGCCGGAAACCTCCACCTTGGGCTTGTCGTCCACGGTGAACCGCACGAAGATGACGCCGGCCTGCCGGGCCTCCTTGTACAGCAGTTCGCGTTCGCCGTAGGTGCGGAGGTCCCGGTACAGGATGAACACCGAGGCTTCGGGGTTCCTTCTTTTGAGCTCCAGGGCGCTCTCCACGGAGTGGGTGCAGCACACCCGGGAACAATAGGGCCGGTGGGGCTCGCGGGAGCCCACGCACTGGATGAACACCGCGCTCTCCACCTTGGAAAGCGACGGGTCATCCTCGATGAACTTCCTGTCCAGCTCCTGGGCGGTGACCACCCGGGGGTCGGAGCCGTAGAGGTATTCCTCGGGCTTGCTCTCGCTTCCGCCCGTGGCCACGATGGCCACGCCGTGCTCAAGCTCCACGGGGTTGCCGTTTTCCGTGAGCGTGGTCTTGAAGTTGCCCACGAAGCCCTCCACCGCGGAGACCGTGGTGTTTACGTGCACGTGAATGTTCTCGTCTTTTTCCGCCCGGGAGACCAGTTCGGCCAAAAGATCCGAAACCAGCTCGCCCTTGGCGGTCTTGTGCAGGGACAGGGCCTGGCCGCCCAGCTGCTCGTTCCTGTCCACCACGTGGGTCTCGTACCCCTGGGCGGAAAGGGAAAGGGCCGCAGAAAGCCCGGCGATGCCGCCGCCGATGACCAGGGCGGTCTGGTTGATGGGCAGCTCGGCCTCGGCCAAGGGCTCCTGCAGGGCCACCTTGTTCACGGCCATTCGCACCAGGTCCTTGGCCTTTTCCGTGGCAAGCTCCGGCACGTCCTTGTGCACCCAGGAGTCCTGGTTTCTTATGTTGGTCATCTCGAACAGGTAGCGGTTCAACCCCGCGTCCACCAGGGTGTCCTGGAACAAAGGCTCGTGGGTCTTGGGCGTGCACGCCGCCACCACCACCTTGTTTAACCCCTGCTCCTGGATCACCTTTTTCATAGCCTCCTGGTTGTCCTGGGAGCAGGAGTAGAGGTTCTCCTGGACATAAACCACGCCGGGCAGGCCCTTGGCGTATTCCACCACCGCAGGCACGTCCACCACGCCGGCGATGTTGATGCCGCACTTGCACACGAACACGCCGATCCGGTTGGGCTCGCCCTTGATGGGCCGCTCGGGCACGATCTGTTTGACCTTGGCCTGGGTGCCCCGGGCTTCGGCCAAGACCTCGCCGGCCGCCGCCGCCGTGGCCGAGGCGTCCACCACGGACTGGGGAATGTCCTTGGGCCCGGCAAGCACGCCGCAGGTGTAGATGCCCTCGACGCTGGTGGCCACGGGAGCGAGGCTTTTGCTCTTCACGAAATGGCCCGGGGTGAGTTCCACGCCCAGCTTTTCGGCCAATTCCATGACGTCCTTTTTCACCTGCAGGCCGATGGAAAGGACCACCATGTCGAAGTTTTCCACGGCCAAGCCGCCCTCGTCGGTGACGTAGCGGATGGAAAGCTCGCCGGTCTTGGGAGCCTCGGTCACCGTGTGCACCTTGCACCGGATAAACCGCACGCCGTCCTTTTCCCGCGCCTTGTTGTAATAGCGCTCGAAGTCCTTGCCGTGGGTGCGGATGTCCATGTAGAACACCGCGCAATCCAGGTCTTCGCCCGCGTGCTCCTTGGCGATGGTAGCCTCCTTGATGGCGTACATGCAGCACACCGAGGAGCAGTAGGAGTGGTCGCACTTGTTCATGTCGCGGGAGCCCACGCACTGGAGCCAGGCGATCTTCTTGGGCTCCTTCTTGTCCGACAAACGCACCAGGTGGCCCTGGGTGGGGCCGGACGCGGAGAGCAGGCGTTCGAACTCCAGGCTGGTGACCACGTTCTTCAGCTTGCCGTAACCAAGGTTGTCGTGGATCACGGGGTCAAAGCCCTCGGACCCCTGGGCCAGGATGACCGCGCCCACGTTGAGCGTCTTCCTGGTTTCCTTGTCCTCGTAGTTCACCGCGCCGGCGGGGCACACCTTGGCGCAGTTCCCGCACTTGCCCTTGGTCAGGTAGATGCACTGCTCCGGGTCGATGGCGTACTTCAAGGGCACGGCCTGGGCGTACTTCACGTAGATGGCCTTGCGCTTGGAAAGCCCCATCTCGTAGGCGTCGGGCACCTTCTTGGGGCACTTCTCCGCGCACATGCCGCAGCCGATGCACTTGTCCAGGTCCACGTAGCGGG
>JAFDHW010000130.1 GCA_019308705.1 Deltaproteobacteria bacterium | reverse complement strand
CGTAAAAAGTCGGATGCCAAAATTTTGAATACAACATAATGTGGTTTTAATCGGTACAGATCACAATATGTTGCGGCCAAAACGTCTCGCTTGGACTTTTTACGAACCCATCAATAATGGAAATTGATGGTGTACCAGTCCGTCTCGAAATCCCACAACGACACGAAGAACAGGACATGGTGCAGGTAGAGGGGCAGGGTCACCCTGTCCAGGCTGGCCTTGGCCTTGATTTGGTAAGGGCGGCCCTTTTCCAGCCGGGAAAGCGACACCACCTGCAGGCTGTTCACCTCGGCCATGGCCTTTTTGGCCTCGGAAAAGGAATGGGTTCTCAACGGGTTGTCCGGGTCCTCGGACCGGATCACCGTGAACTCCTTTTTCATGGAGTCGTACTTGATGGTCCGGTTGATGGTGAGGTCTGCGATCTCCTTGTCCATCCAGAAGTCCCGGATGGAATAGAGCGACACGAAAAAGGAGAAGGTGGTGGGCACGCCGTTTAACACCGCCTCGGTGATGGGCTCGGTGAAGCATCCCTGGGCCTGGAGATAGACCAGGAGGTCGTCCCGGGTGTTGGTGACCACGATGTCCGAAAGCCTGGCCTTTTCCTCGTCCGCGCGCACCACGGGCGCAGAGAACAATGCAAGCAGAAGGGCCGCCGCCAGAAGCGGCGCCGTGGCCAGTGCTCGTAGGGTCATGGATTTCCTGGTTGTCCAACCGATGGGACGGAAAAAAACACGCCGGCGCGGACGCCGGCAGTCCCCTCAATCGTAAATTGTATACCGGATGCACACCGGCAGTTCAACCGGCCCGGGCAAAATTAAGGGCCAAAATCCAGCCGTTTGTTTTTCAAGGGGGATTTTCCGGTTCATGCCAGGGTGGCGGTTTTCCAGGACCGCCTGGAGGCGAAAAAGGTTTCCAAAAAGGCGTGGTTGAAGGCGTGGCCGCTCTTGTGGGTGCGGATGTGCCCCAGGATGGGGATGCCCAACAGGGAAAAGTCGCCCAAACAATCCAGCGTCTTGTGCCGGACGAACTCGTCGGGGAACCTGAGGCCGGACTCGTTGATCACCTTTTCGCCGTCTATGACCACGGCGTTGTCCAAAGAGCCCCCCTTGGCCAGGCCGAAGACGCGCAGAAAATCCACCTCCTGCAAAAACCCGAAGGTGCGGGCCGGGGCGATCTCCTTGGCGAAGAAATCCGCCTCCACGGGAAAGGAGAAGGACTGCTCGCCGATGGCCGCGGAGGCGAACCGGATGGTGCAGGTGATGGTGAAGGTGTCCGCCGGGGTGATCTCCACCCACCGGTCGCCGTCTTCTAATCGGATGGGCTCGTGGATTCGGAAGTAAGTGCGGGGGGCGTCCTGCTCGGCTGCCCCCGCCTCCTCCAGGAGCTTGGTGAAGGGGGCGGCGGAGCCGTCCATGATGGGCACCTCGTAGGAGTCCGTCTCCACCAGGGCGTTGTCGATGCCCATGCCCGCGAAGGCGGCCATGAGGTGCTCGATGGTGGACACGATGGCCCCGTTGCCGCCGATGACCGTGGCCAGGGACGTGTCCACCACGTTCTTGAACCGGGCGTTGATCACCGGCCGGCCAGGCAGGTCCGCCCGGGCGAACCGGATGCCGTGGTTTTCCGGGGCGGGAAGGATGCAAAGCCCCACCTCGCGGCCCGAGTGCAGCCCGATGCCCTTGCAGGACACCGGCCGACCTATGGTTTTTTGGCGTGCTTGCATGGAAAACAGAAAGGCCAGGGCGTGCGGCCCGTGGGCAGGATGGCGAATTGTGGACTCATGCCGGTGAACATAGCGGCAAACAGGAACGATTTCAAGGCCGTGATTTGGTTTATGCTTGTAATATCCTTCTGATTTTTCTACCTTCACTGATATTTTGATACAAAACCAAGGGAGAAATCCTTCGATGCTAGCCCGGGTGAAATCCAGCGCGGTCGTGGGGGTGGACGCCACGGTGGTGGACGTGGAGGTGGACATTTCCCCGGGGCTGCCCGCGTTTTCCACGGTGGGCCTGCCCGAGGCCGCGGTGCGGGAAAGCCGTGAGCGGGTGCGCGCGGCTATCGAGAACTCGGGCTACGACTACCCCGAGGACCGTATCACCGTGAACCTGGCGCCCGCGGACCTGAAAAAGGAGGGCTCCGGGTTCGACCTGCCCATTGCCGTGGCCTTGCTGGCGGCCGCGGGCATGATCCCCGCGGACCGGCTGGAAGGCCTTCTGGTCCTGGGCGAACTTTCCCTGGACGGGGCGGTGAAGCCGGTGCGGGGGTCGCTTCCCATGGCCATGGCCGCCCGGCAGACGGGCGTGCGCGCCGTGGCCGTGCCGGAGAGGAATGCGGCCGAATCCGCGGTGGTGGAAGGCGTGGACGTCCTTCCCGTGGGCCATTTGTCCGTGCTGGTGGAGCATCTGCGAAACGGCGGAGGCATCGAGCCGGCGCGGGTGGACCTTGCCCGGATGTTCGGCGCGCCCGCGCCCGGCGGGGTGGATTTTGCCGAGGTGCGCGGCCAGGAACACGTGAAGCGGGCCCTGGAAGTAGCCTGCGCGGGCGGGCACAACGTGCTCATGATCGGGCCGCCCGGGTCCGGCAAGACCATGCTGGCCCGGCGGATACCCACCCTTTTGCCGGAGCTTTCCTTTGACGAGGCGCTTTCTACCACCAAGGTGCACTCCGTGGCCGGGAGGCTCGCGGCCGACCAGAGCCTGGTGACCATACGACCCTTCCGGTCGCCGCACCACACCATCTCGGACGCGGGGCTTATCGGCGGGGGCGTGCATCCCCGGCCGGGAGAGGTCTCCCTGGCCCACCACGGGGTGCTGTTTTTGGACGAGCTCCCCGAGTTCAAGAAGCACGTGCTGGAGGTGCTGCGCCAGCCCCTGGAGGACGGGGAGGTGACCATCGCCCGGGCGGCCGTGTCCCTGACCTATCCCGCCTCCTTCATGCTGGTGGCGGCCATGAATCCCTGCCCGTGCGGATACCTCAACGACCCCCGTCACGAGTGCAAGTGCCCGCCCTTTTCCATCCGGCGGTACAGGTCCCGGGTGTCCGGCCCGCTCATGGACCGGCTGGACATCCACGTGGAAGTGCCCGCCGTGGCGTACAAGGACCTGTCCGCGGCCGCGGACGGCGAGTCCTCGGCCGCCATCCGCGAGCGTGTCACCCTGGCCAGGAAGACCCAGGCCCAGCGTTTTTCCGCCCAGCCCTTCACCACCAACGCCCGCATGGCCAACCGCCACGTGAAAAAATTCTGCCCCATCGACCCCACGGGCGAAAACATCCTGAAAACCGCCGTGGACCGTCTGGGCTTGTCCGCCCGGGCCTACCACCGGGTGCTCAAGATCGCACGCACCATCGCGGACCTGGCCGGAGAAAAGGATATTCTGGCCCCGCACATCGCCGAGGCCGTGCAGTACCGGAGCCTGGAAAGGGGGTAGGACGGCCCGGTCGACGGACGTCCTGGATGGGAAACGGCCGTATCGAGAAAAAGCTGCCCGTCATTTGCCAAAGGGGCACTTGGGAAAGGTGCAGGACTTGCACCCCAGGCAGAAGGACCCGTTGGCCATGCGGGCCAGGTCCACCATCCTGCCTCCAAGGAGGAGCCCTGGTGCGGGATACCCGTGGAAAGCCCAGCCCTTTGGAGAAATTCTTCAAAAGAGATTTCTTCGCCGGATTTGCCCCTGCACCAGCAATCTGCCGGCCCCGGCGGGGCTGCGGTTTTTTCTTCCATGGCTGCCACCCGGTTTGGTCTGAAACAGGGGGCGGCGTCGTTGCGCTTAACAGCCCGGGAAAAGGCGGGATTCGATCCTCGCGTCAGGGGCCGGCAATGGCAAGAGCCCCTTTCGTCAGGCGCAAGCACGAGAGCTTTTTCTTTGGGAACTACATGCGAGCGCCTGATTCTTCTGGAACCGGCCGTCCTTTTTTGAGAAGATATGCAATCAATTACCTTGAAGTGTTGGATGGTGTGTTTCGTGGTTGCGCCGGCGCGGAGAAGTTCTTTTCAGGGCGTTTGGCGGGTTGCCCAACACAAAAAGAGAGAAGGGTTTCGCCATGGCATACCGCGCTCGTATCACCCCGAACCGTTTGACCGCTTTACAGGCAAAGATCGGGATTGTGGTCGCCTCCCTTTTTTTGGCTTTCGGCCTGGTGATGGCCGTCGTAATAGGCATGGAGACGTCCGGCTCCGAACCGGGCCTGCTCATCGCGCAGGCGGGATTTCTCCTGATATGGATTGCGGCGTGCGTCTCCATCATCGCGGTCTTTGCACGGCTTTTGTCGATCCAAAGGAACCCGGAGGCGAGTTCCCTGTTGGAGGCGCGCCTGGAAGACGCGGAAGACTCCTCCGCACCGCGGGACCAGGATTTTGATTTCAGGCTGCGCAAGCTGGAGCGGCTCAAGGCCGACGGCCTGATCACCGAAAAGGAGTACAAGGCCAAGCGCCGGCGGATTCTCGACGAAAAGTGGTGAAACGCCCGCAGGACGCCACGCGCCGTGCCGGGATACGGACGAGGACGGCTCCATCACGGGCCATTGGATGCATAAGAGGACGACGCCCATGAGGTTGAGCTCGGTGTTTGCAAGGGGTTTTTTGTGGAAGTGCCGGGTTTTGATCCCGGCCTTGTGCCTGGCTGCGGTCGCTTTGGCCGGCACGGCATGGGCCGGGGCCTATGATCAACTGCTGGACGCCGCCGGCGACGTGCCGGTGTACATTCCCCCGGTGGGAGACCCGCAACGGGTCGACGGGTACGAAAGTTCCGGCTCCCAGGACAGCGGCGACGAGCAGGAGTGGATAAACTACCAGCAGGAGCAGCAGAGGGATCTCGAACGCCAGCGCCGGGAGCAGGAAAAGTTCCGGAAAAAGCAGAAAGCCTTCCAGCTCAACGAGAAGGGCAACCGGGCTTACGAAAAAAAGGACTGGGCCAGGGCCATCGACCTCTACAAAAAGGCGCTCAAGCTTTCGCCGGACGACAAGGTGATCCAGGAGAACCTGCGCTACGCCGAGCAGGAGAAAAAGCGGCAGGAAGAGCTCCGCAAGCAGCGATCCGATTACCGGAAGCGGATGAAAAAACTCATCCCCGTCATGCCGGTGCCCAAACCCCTGTCCCACGCCGCCCAGGCCAGGGCCAAGATCCCCCTGCCCGGGCTAAGCCCGGACCGGTGGAACGAATATCTCGGCGCCCAGGAGACCGTGGAGCGGCTGTACGCGAAGCGCATAAGGGAAGGCGCTCTTTCCGATGCGGACTCCCAGGCTTTCTATTCGGCCCTCCGCAAGCGCAACGAGCTTTGGGTCGATGCCATCCAGAAGCCCCTTTCCCCGGCGGAACGGGACAAGCTGAGGATGGACCTCCCCTGCTCCGTGAACCGGAATCTTTTAAGCCTTTCCTCCATCATGGGCATGCTTGAGCAGGCCGATGGCAGGGACAAGCCCCCGCCCCGGCCAATGGCCATGGACCGCCGCGCGGCCCTGCCCGTAAACGGGCGGTCCCCGGCCGCGGACCCCATCACCACCGCCTTTGCCGCGGATTTTGCCGCGGAAAAGGCCGTTGGATTGCTTCAAGGCGCAGCGGCCGACGCCGTGGAAGAGGCAGGTGGCAAGGCGGTGAGGAACACCTACGAAAGATTGCTGGGCATCGGGCGCATCGCGGTGCGTGCGTGGAAGGGCGGGGCGTCTGCGGCCGGGGCCGAGACCGCGGACCTGGTGGTCTCCCGGATGCCCGAACCCATGTCCGCCCGCGCGGAAATGGCCGTGAAAGGAGGCCGCCTGTACTCCAAGGTGGCCTACCAGGCCCTCAACAAATTCATGACCGAGGCCATGGCCGCCACGGGGAGAAGCTTTGACCCGGACGCTTTCTGGACAAGGTTCAACAAGGATCTCGCAGAGTCCAAAAAAGGAGTAAAGGCATGGATTCGGTTCGGCGAATGATCATCCGGGCGGCGCGGATCCTGGTCCTTGCGGCGACGGTCCTGACGCTTTTGCCGGCCGTCCCCGCCCTTGCGGCCCCCCGGGAGTCTTCCGGCCTGGCTTCCGCCGCGGCCCAAACGCAACCCGCCGGGACCGTCCTGTTCAAGGAAGCCACCTTCCTGTTGCCCAGGGGCGCAAAGGTCGAATCCCGGTGGGTGCTGCCGCCCACGGAATTGAGCAAAGACAGCATCCTGTTCAGCGTGGATGCTTCCGGTTCACCCATTCTTTTGATCACCGGAATCCTTTCCTATGGCAATCCCTACCTGGTGGATCCGGCCGGGCAATACCTCGTGGCCCTGGATTCGGAAATCTCCGGCATGGCGCACCTGGCCAACGGCGTGCTCGTGATGGCCGCTGGAAGCGACCTGGTGCTGCCGGCCCAGCCAACGGAAAAGGCGGTGGACAAATACGGGGTGCCCTATGCCGCCCTGCAGCCCCTGACGAGCCTGCCCCTGCGGGAGATCGAGGTCCTGGCCGCCGCGGGAAACTCCGTGTACTGCGCCGGCGTGGACCAGCAGAGCGGCCGGAACGCCCTGTACCTTTTGCGCGTGGCCAAGGGCGTTGGCGTCCAGGACCTGGAAATGGTCTACCAGGCGGATGAGCCCATCACCGCCGTGGCCGGGAGCGGCGGGATCATCTACGTGGCCCTGGGGAAAAAGGTCGTCCTTTTTTTTTTGAATGATACGGCGACCACCGAGATCTACACCCACCCCTCGGCCACGGTGACCGGGCTGGCCCCGCTGCAGGAAGGAATCCTGGTGAGCACGGGAAAGGAGATCGTGTGGACGGGCCCCAACGGGGCCATGGAAATCCTGCGCTCCACGGGCCACCGCATGGCCCTGCGGGACG
>JAFDHW010000129.1 GCA_019308705.1 Deltaproteobacteria bacterium | reverse complement strand
ATTTTTTTTGCAAATGCGGGGCGCCTTCCCGCGGCGCGGCTTCGGCGCCGCGGGAAGGCCGGCCACGAACGGTTTTCAGACGGCGAAGCGCAGGGTGGTGCCGGCCATGTTCAGCAAAAAGGCCCCTGGCATCTCCCGCTTGAACACGGACTGGGCGTCGCGGCCCGTGCAGTGGGTGGGGATGACGTATCGGGGGCCGATGTCCTTTATGGCCGCCACCGTGGGGGGAATGGCGGTGGCGAAGGCGGGCCCGCCCAGGTGGAACCCGCCCATGACCGCGAACACCTCGTTTACGCCCGTGACCTTTTGGGCGTAGCGCACCGTGTTCACGATGCCCGAATGCGCGCACCCGGAGAGCACCACCAAGCCCTTGCCCTTCAAGTGCATCACCAGGGAGGTGTCGTCCTCCAGGGGGTCGGGGACTTTTTGCCCGTTTTCCGTGCGGAACGCGTTGGGCATGCCCTTTTCAAAGTCCGTGGTCCGTTCGATCTCCCCCAGGAACAGCACCCGGCCGTCCAGCATGGGCAGGGGCTTTGCGCTCTCGATGGGCGTGAACCCGGCCCGGGCCGCTTCTTCCCTGGTGATGACGGGCATGAGGATCTCGAACTCCGGAAAGGGCTCCATCCAGCGTCTTTCCTGGAACGCGGCCGGGTGCACGGCCAGGGGCACGGTCTTGCCCACCATGGCGCCCACCTTCGCCATGCCGCCGAAGTGGTCGATGTGGCCGTGGGAGAGCGCCGCGGCGGCCACCTGGGAAAGGTCCAGGTTCAGGGCCTCGGCGTTTCTTGCCGCCGCGTCCTCGGAAAGCCCGAAGTCCAGGATCATGCTGTCCGTGATCCCGCTGTCCGTCATCCGCACCAGGGCGGAGAACCCGTGCTCCGCCAGGATGGAGTTGGAAAACTCGTTGCCCCGCAAGGGCGCGGCGCGGAACAGCACCTCGGAGTTGTCCATGGAGGTGAGGTCCACGAAGTTGTCCGTCAGGGTGACGATTTCCACCATGTCCACGGGTTTCAGGTCCACGTTTCCCATGTTTCCTCCCCAAGCCGGAGCCTGTCCGGTTTGCTTCCGGCCCCGGACGCCTCCGGGGATCGGGCTCCTGCGGTTATGGGTGTTTTTTCCGGGCGTTCCGGCAAACCTGCCGGGAAGCAAGCGGAAAAAAGGCGGGCGGGTCCCAACCCGGAAAAGCGGCGTAACACGCCGGGAACCCCGGGAGTCATGTTCCATCCGCGGCAAGCGCCCGGACCGAAAGGGCGCTGGAAAATCCTCCCCCAGCCCTGCAACTCCTGCGGAAAAGTTTTTGGGGAAGGGGGCCCAAGGGGGAACCTGTTTTTTTTCCAAAAGGGGTTTTCCCCGCAAATCATAGGTGCATCTTCAACCAAACCATCACCTTGTCCCACTCGGAGGCCATTTCGGCAAGGGCTTTTCCGCGGTGGGACACGGCGTTTTTTTCCTCCGCGGTCATCTGGGCGAAGGTCTTTCCGGCCGGGGGGTAGTAGAAGACCGGGTCGTAGCCGAACCCGGACTCCCCGGCGGGCGCATGGGCGATTTCGCCGTGGACCTCGGCCTCCCAGGTGAGGGCCGGGCCCGTAGGCACGGCCAGGGAGATGACGCAGGCAAAATGCGCGGAACGGTTTGGAACGCCCTCCATGTTCTGCAAAAGAAGTTCCGTGCGCTGGGCGTCGGAAAGACCCGGGCCGCCGTAGCGCGCGCTGTGCACCCCCGGTTCGCCGCCCAGGGCGTCCACCACCAGCCCGGAGTCGTCCGCCAGGGCGGGGAACCCCAGCACCCGGGCCGTGTGGGAGGCCTTCTTGTAGGCGTTCTCGTCAAAGGTGTCTCCGTCCTCCACGGCCTTGGGAATGGGGCCGAAGTCGGCAAGGGACTTGAACTGCACGGGCTGGTTGGAAAGAAGCCGTTTTATCTCGGAAAGCTTTCCCTGGTTGGTGGTGGCCAGGACGATGGTCAGTTGGGGTTCCACGCGTTCCTCCAGGGGCGGGAAGGTTGTTCTTCTTTACAGCACCCGCCGCCCTCGTATATGAAAAGACACCAAAAATCAACGGACGCCGAAAGCTCCTTCCGGCGTCCTATCCTGCGAGGAAAACCATGCACAAGCTTCTGGAAGACCTGCCCGGCAAGGAGATGCTGGTCTTGGGCAACGAGGCCATCGCCCGCGGCGCGCTGGAGGCCGGGGTGGCCTGCGCCACCACCTATCCCGGCACCCCGTCGTCGGAGATTTCCGCCAACCTGTTCGCCGTGTCCCGGGAAACGGACCTGTACTTCGAATATTCCACCAACGAGAAGGTGGCCCTGGAGGTGGCGGCGGCCGCGGCCAACTGCGGGGTGCGCAGCCTGTGCATCATGAAGCACGTGGGCTTGAACGTGGCCGCGGACGTGCTCATGACCCTGGCCTACATCGGCGTCAAGGGCGGGCTGGTCATCCTCACCGCCGACGATCCGTACATGTTCTCCTCCCAGAACGAGCAGGACAACCGCTACTACGCGAAACTCTCCGGCCTGCCCATGCTGGAACCCTCGTCCATTTCCGAGGCCAAGGAGATGGTGGGCGCGGCGCTTACCCTTTCCGAACAGCTGGGCGAGCCCGTGATCCTGCGCACCACCACGCGCATCAACCACTCCACGGCGAAGATCACCCTGGGCAAGCTGGCCGAACGCAAGACCAAGGGCTCCTTTGCCAAGGACCCCTTCCGCTACGTGGCCGTGCCCGCGGTGAGCCGGAAACTCCACACCCTGCTTTTGCAGAACCTGGACAAGGCCCGGGAGCTTTCGGAAATTTCGCCCTACAACTTTTTCGAGGGCTCCGGCGACCTTGGCATCGTGTGCTCGGGCGTGTCCCACGCCTACGTGTCCGACGCGGTGCGCGACCTGGGCATCACCGGGCGGGTGCGGGTGTTCCGGGTGGGGTTTTCCCATCCCCTGCCGGAAAAGCGGCTGAAATCCTTCCTGCGCGACGTGAAGAAGGTGCTGGTGGTCGAAGAGGGCGAGCCCGTGCTGGAGGAGGCCCTGCGCAACCTGGCCCAGCAGGAGGCCGTCACCGTGCCCATCCGGGGCAAGGGCGAGGACCTGTTTTCCCGCGAGGGCGAGTACGACCCCGCGGGCGTGCGCGAGGCCATGGCCCACTTCTTCGGCTTGTCCCTGCCGGCCAAGGAAACCATAGACCTTTCCGGCGCCCCGGCCGTTCCCCAAAGGCCGCCTAACCTCTGCGCGGGCTGCCCCCACCGGGCCACCTTCTACGAGATCAAGCAGGCCGCGGGACAAGACGCCGTGTTCCCCACGGACATCGGCTGCTACACCCTGGGCCTTCTCCCGCCGTTGTCCGCCGCGGATTTCCTCATCTGCATGGGCTCGTCCGTGGGCACGGCCGCCGGGTTCTCCCGTTTCCAGGACAAGCGGGTGGTGGCCTTCATCGGGGACTCCACCTTTTTTCACTCCGGCATCCCGGGGCTTGTGAACGCCGTGTTCAACAACCACGACTTCACCCTGGTCATCCTGGACAACGGCACCACGGCCATGACCGGCCACCAGCCCCACCCGGGCGTGGACATGGAGGCCCTGGGCTATTCCGGCTACGGCCGCATCTCCATCGAAGAGGTGGTCCGCGCCCTGGGCGTGCAAAACGTCCTGGTCACGGACCCCTACAAGGTGAAAAAAAGCGTGGCCGCCCTAAAGGAGCTGTTCGCCAAAAAGGGCGTGTCCGTGGTCATTTCCCGGCAATACTGCCCCCTGTTCGCCCGGGCGCTGAAGACGCCCAGAAAAAAACCCTTCCGCGTTTCCCGAAAATGCGCCGGACACCGGGTGTGCATCGACACCCTGGCCTGCCCGGCCATGTACGTGGACGACGGACAGGTCGCCATCCACGCTGACCAGTGCACCGGCTGCGCCGTGTGCGCTCAGGTCTGCCCGGAAAACGCGATCTTGCCGGTGAGAGAGTAGGGGGGAGGCTTTTTGCAGGGGGAAAACTTTTTTGCAAAAAAGTTTTCCCCCTGCACCCCCTTTCAAAAAACTCTATGGTATTTCGGCAAGTTGAAAGGTGTTGCTATCGGCATTCATAAATCCGCCTCAAGAAATCTCGACCAGGAGTAATAAAATGGAAGATAACATTTTAACATTTATTAATGGTACTATTAAAAAATACATAATTCCAGACTTAGAAAGATTACAAGAATTGAGACCGGAAGATGGACTTGTAGGTTGCACAATTCCAACAGCTATGCTTCTATTTGCTGTTGTAGAACTTTTCGGATATTTGATAAGTGATGGCAAGGCAAAACTATATCACAATACAAAAGCAAACTTCCTTGCTATTTTTGAGCATAAAATTACAGGGTTTTCGCCGGAATACATTCAGAACTTGGATATATTGGTTGAGTACAGGCACAGCCTAATGCACCAGATCTTTCCAAGGTATGCTGCTATTTCAAAAGCAGGAACCACAGATTTTCTGTTTTGTAACAATGGTGAGCATATTTGTCTCAATGTTGATTGCTTCTCAAAAGATGTAATTAATATGATAGATAATTTAGATAAAACTTTGCATTTAGACGAATGGGCCGATTTGCGAAAGCAAATGTCCGAAAGGATCGACAAAATAATTCAATTAGATGAAGGGAAAATGCGGAAGATATTTGATAGGAAAGGAAGCACCGTTGCCCATGTCAAGTGCCCGGGCGCTGATGCTTCCAATTCTTGAAGTGAGGTATAAACCCCGCAACCTATAGGGGAAAATCCAATGGATGTCGTACGTTTGATCATCGTGGCCGTGGGCGGGCAGGGGAACCTGTTGGCCTTCCGGGGTGCCCGTGCACATGAGCGAAATCCACGGCATGGCCCAGCGGGGCGGGGTGGTGGAGTCGGCCATCGTGTTCGGCGACGCCGAATCCTCCATCATCTCCGACGGCGAGGCGGACGTGCTTTTGGGGTTCGAGCCCGCGGAAACCCTGCGCGCCCTGGGCCGCGCCAGGCCGGACTCCCTGGTGGTCACCAGCACCTCCACCCTGCCGCCGCCCACCGCGGCCCTGGGCAAGGTGGCCTACCCGGAGGTGGACGCCATGCTCGCGGTCATCCGGAAAAAGACCGGCCGCGTGGTCACCGTGGACGCCCGGGACCTGGCCTCCCGGGCGGGGTCCACCCTGGCCCAGAACATGGTGCTTTTGGGCGCGCTTTCCCGCACGGAAAGCGTGCCGCTTTCGGCCGACGCCATCCGCACGGCCGTGGCCGCCACGGTCAAGCCCGCGTTCGTGGACCTGAACCTGAAAGCCTTTGACCTGGGCTGGGAAGCCGCCGGAGAAGGCGAAACCGGCCAGGGCTAGTCCCATGCCCATTTTCGACAGTCATACCCACCTGGACGACCCGGTCTACGACAAGGACCGGGACCAGGTGTTCGCCCGCGCCCGGGAAGCGGGGGTGCTGGGATTCATGATCGCGGGCATCACCGCGGAAACCTGCCCCCGTGCCGTCGCCCTGGCGGCGTCCCGGGACGACTGCATCGCCTCGGTGGGCGTCCACCCCCACGACGCCCGGTCCCTCACCGAAGACTCCCTGGCCCGGCTGGAGAACCTGGCCGCCCACGAGAAGGTCCGCGCCTGGGGTGAGACGGGCCTGGACTTCAACCGCATGTTTTCCCCCCGGGAGGACCAGGAAAAGGGCTTCGCCCGGCAGCTTCAGTCCGCGGCCCGGCTGGGCCTGCCCCTCATCCTCCACGAGCGGGACTCCGGGGGCAGGCTTTTGGCCATCCTCAAGGAGCATTTCGGCTCCGGCCCCATAAAGGGCGTGGTGCACTGCTTTTCCGGCACGAGGGAGGAACTCTCCGCCTACCTTGCCCTGGGGCTTTGCATCGGGGTCACCGGCGTGCTCACCCAAAAGGAGCGCGGAAAGCCCCTTCGCCGGATGCTGCCCTCCATTCCCCCGGACCGGCTGCTCATCGAGACCGACTGCCCCTACCTGACCCCCGCGCCGCAGCGGAACAAGCACCGCAGGAACGAGCCCGCGTTTCTGACCTCGGTGGTCGAAACCGCGGGCCGGGTGCTGGGCAAGGACCCCCGCGAGGTGGCCCAACTGGCCTGGGACAACGCCATCCGCCTGTTCGGGCCCACGGAAAGGATGATCCAATCCCCATGAGCGGAGACGAACGCGCCAGAAAGATGGCCCGGTTCTTCTACGAGGCCGGGCAGCTGAGGCGGGTGGCCCGGTCCGGCTGGTGGATGGCCGGGGTGCGCCACCCGGAATCCGTGGCCGAGCACTCCTTCCGCGCCGCGCTCATGGCCCGGATGCTGGCCCCCCTGGAAGGCGCGGATCCCTGCCGCGCCGTCACCCTGGCGCTGTTTCACGACCTGCCCGAGGCCCGCACCCAGGACATGCACAAGGTGTCCCAGCTGTACGTGGACCACGAAAAATCCCAGGCTATGGCCGCCGAGCACCAGGCCGCCACCCTGCCGGACCCCGAGTCCGCCGAGGCCGCGGCCTGGTTTTCCGAACTCCGCGCCGCAGAGACCCCCGAAGCCCGGGTGGCCCACGACGCCGACCTTTTGGAGTGCCTGTTCACCGCCCGCGAATACCAGGAACGCGGCCTGCCCACCGCCGACTGGGTCACCAATTGCAGGAACCGCCTCAGCACCCCCACCGCCCGCGCCATTGCCGACGCCGCCATGTCCATGCCCCCGGCGGACTGGTGGAAGGAACTCAAGTCGGCTATCGTCAAGGAACAGGAAGACTAATCCGGGTTAAGGAATTTGCAGGAGGAATGCGGTTTGGGGCTTGCTTTTCGGGAAGGCGGCGGCTTTTCAGGAGGCGGATGCCTTTTTCGGGCATCGCACCCACCAAACCCCGGCGTTCGCTTCGGCAAGCGCCTTAGGCCCCCGCCACCAGCCGCACCACCTCCGCGGCGGGCAGGATTTCGTTGATGATTCCGCAGCCCTGGCCCGCGGGGAGCACGCCGGGATCCGCGCCGTGCAGCCAGGCGTTTTCCAGGGCGGGCCCGGCGAGTTTGTCCAGGTCCACGTCCTGGCCCTGCTGGACGGCTTGGGTGAGGGGAGTGGGCAGGGTGCGCACGGCGAAGCTGCCGGCGCACAAAAGCAGGGTGTCTTCGGGCCCGGCGGTGAGGATGGCCTGTTTGTAGGATTCGTGGGCCGGGCATTCTTCGGTGGCGATGAACCGGGTGCCCATCTGCACGCCGCAGGCGCCCAGCTCCATGGCCGCAAGGAACCCCCGGTGGTCGGCGATGCCGCCCGCGGCCACGATGGGCGTGTCCACGGCGTCGGCCACCGCGGGCGCCAGGGCCATGGTGGCGGCGGTCTTCATGCCCTGGATGCCGCCGGATTCCGCGCCTTCCACGATGACGGCGTCCGCGCCCAGGGCGGCGGCCTTTTTCGCGGCCCGGACCGTGCCCGTCACCACCAGGAAGGGGATGGGCGGCCGGTTTTCCATGAGCCTGGCCGGGTTGCCGCCGGACACCGTGACCGCGGCCACGCCTTCCTCTGCGGCAATGGTGAGGAACTGCTCACACAACGGGTTCATGACCTGGAGGTTCAGGCCAAAGGGTTTTTTGGTGCGTTTCCTGGTTTGGCGGATCATGTCACGGACCAGGTCCGGGTCCGTGGCGAACGCGGTGGCCAGCACGCCGAAGCCCCCGGCCTCGGACACGGCGGAAACCAGTCCGGGGCCGGAGAGCATGCCCATGGCCCCGCAGATCACGGGCCGGTCGCATTGCAGGATGTCGGTGAGTTTGTTCATGGTTGGAATATGACATCCAACCCGCGTCTCCGGCAAGGGTTTTTGCGCCAAAAGGGCCCCGGGCCGGTTTGTCCGGGCCTGGGGATGTGTTAGATTAGGCTGGTTGCAGCGTTTTGCGCACCCGTTTGAACCAGCACGGGCCGGACCCGGATGCCGGCCTTGCCTTATCCGGAAAGGGTCCGGCATGATCCCCATACGCGACACCACGCCATCGGCCCGCTACCCGATGGTGAACAACCTCCTCATCGGGATCAACATCCTGGTGTTCCTGGTGGAGATCGCCCAGGGCGCCGACATGCAGGGCTTCATGGTGACCTGGGGATTCGTGCCCGCCAAGCTCACCAATCCCCGGGTGGCGGTCCATTTTTCCTTTCTCCAGCAGTTCGGCTCCTTCTTCAGCTTCATGTTTCTGCACGGGGGGTTTTTGCACCTTTTGTTCAACATGTGGACCCTCTACATCTTCGGTGACAACGTGGAGGACCGGCTGGGCCATGTGCGCTACCTGGCCTTCTACCTGGTCTGTGGGTGGGCGTCGGCGTTCGCCCACCTTGTTTTCAACTGGGACTCCACCGTGCCCACGGTGGGGGCGTCCGGGGCCATCGCCGGGGTCATGGGCGCGTACTTCCTGCTGTATCCCGGTTCCCGCATCCTCACGCTGATCCCCGTCCTCTTCATCCCCTGGTTCGTGGAGATCCCGGCCTTCGTGTTTCTGGGCATCTGGTTTTTGCTGCAGCTCCTGTCCGCGGCCGGCGGCGGGGCCGGCAACGTGGCCTGGTGGGCGCACGTGGGCGGGTTCGTGGTGGGCATGGCCCTTTTGCGGCTGTTTTTGCGCCTGCCCCGGGCGGGGGTGGACCGGTCCGTGGGCCGATACACCCAAAGGCGCTCTACGCCCAGGCTCCAGGTGGTGCGGCCCATGGCTGCGGGAAACAGCGACCCCAACCTCTACGGCCACGTTTTCATCACCCCCTGGGAAGCCCGAAACGGCGCGAAAAAGATAGTGAACATCCCCTGGGGGTTTCAGAAAAGGCTGTTCACCGTGGTCATCCCGCCGGGGCTTTCTCCGGGCGCGCGGCTCAGGCTCCGCGGCCTGGGCAGGATCACCCCGGACGGCGGCCGCGGCGACATGATCCTGGACGTGCGGATCGCCGACGCCCGTTGACCTCTCCAAAACCGGACTTGTCTTTTGCGGCCGTTGCAACTATGGGCTACAATAAACAAGGAGCGTCCATGGATGACATCGTCCACATGGAGTGCGCCCTGGCGGAGGCGGAAAAGGCCGCCCGCCGGGGAGAGGTGCCCGTGGGCGCGGTGCTGGTCTTAGACGGCCTGGCGGTCTGCGCGGGCAACGCGGTCATCGAACACAACGACCCCACGGCCCACGCGGAGATCCTGGCCATGCGGGCGGCCGCTTCGCAGGTGGGCAACTACCGGCTCACCGGGGCCACCCTCTACTGCACCATCGAGCCGTGCATCATGTGCATGGCCGCGGCGGTGCACGCCCGCGTGGGCAGGGTGGTGTACGGCGCAGCCGACGACAAGTGGGGCGGGGCGAAGAGCCTCTACGCCCTGGGCGCGGACCCCCGGCTGAACCACGCCATCGAAGTGGAGGGCGGCGTACTCGAGGACCGCTGCCGGGCGATCATCCAGGAGTTTTTCCAAAACCGAAGGCGGGAAGCGGAAAAATCCCGCTGAAAAACCGTAAGCAACCGCCCGGCGCGGAAGCGGAACCTCCGGCCGGGCACGGGGAGTGCATCGTGGCCAATATCGTGGTGGTGGGAGCCCAGTGGGGGGATGAAGGCAAGGGCAAGGTGGTGGACCTCCTGGCCGAGGACGCCCAGGTGGTGGCGCGGTTCCAGGGTGGCAACAACGCGGGCCACACCATGGTGGTGGACGGCGAAACCTTCATCAGCCACCTCATCCCCTCGGGCATCCTGCGGAACAAGACCTGCTACATCGGCAACGGCGTGGTGGTGGACCCGGGCGTGCTCATCGCGGAGATGGACACCCTGGTCTCCATGGGCGTTTCCATCGGCCCGGACAACCTGGGGGTGAGCCAGCGCGCCCACGTCATCATGCCCTACCATAAGGCCCTGGACCACGCCCGGGAGGCCCACGCCAAGAAGGACCGGATCGGCACCACGGGCCGCGGCATCGGCCCCTGCTACGAGGACAAGGCCGCCCGCCGGGGCTTCCGGTTCGTGGACATGATGGATTTCGACGCCTTTGCCGAGCGCGCCCGGGCCGTGTGCCGGGAGAAAAACTTCACCCTCACCGGCTTCTACAAGGCCGAGCCCGTGGACGAAAACCGGATGCTGGAGGAGCTGCGGGAGCAGGCGAAAAGGCTCGCGCCCCACGTCACCGACGTTTCCGTGGCCCTGGACGCCGCGGCCCGCTCGGGCCGGCCCATTTTGTTCGAGGGTGCCCAGGGCACGCACCTGGACATCGACCACGGCACCTACCCCTTTGTCACCTCCTCCAACACCGTGGCGGGCAACGTGTGCGCGGGCTGTGGCATCGGCCCCGGCCGGATCCATGGGGTTTTGGGCATCGTCAAGGCCTACACCACCCGGGTGGGCAAGGGACCCTTTCCCACGGAGCTGTTCGACGAGATCGGCGACCGCATCCAGGAGACGGGCGCGGAGTTCGGGGCCACCACCGGCCGGCGCCGCCGCTGCGGCTGGCTGGACTGCGTCATGCTGGAGGCCTCGGTTCGCCTGAACGGCCTCACCGGCCTGGCCGTCACCAAGCTGGACGTGCTCACGGGCCTGGACAAGATCGAGATCTGCACGGCCTACACCTTGAACGGCAAGACCATCACCCGGTTTCCCGCCGCCATAGACGAGCTTTCCGCGTGCGAGCCGGTGTACGAGACCCTGCCCGGCTGGACCGAGGATATCTCCGGCGCGCGCGCGTTTTCCCAGCTTCCGGAGAACGCCCAAAACTACCTGAAGCGCATGGAGGAACTGGTGGGCGCGCCCATTCAGATCGTTTCCGTGGGCCCGGCCAGGGACCAGACCGTGGTGCTGGAAAACCCGCTTTTGAAGGCCGCCTGACGGCCGGAGAACGCATGGATCAGGATCCATCCCCCAAGAAGCCGACCGGCCCCTGGGCCTGCCCCCACGAGGCGGACTTGAACACCACCGACGCGAACATCCTGGTGGTGGACGACGATGCCGCGGTCACCGACACCCTGCGCGACTACCTGCTCCGGGAAGGCTACCGCACCCGGGGGGCGTACGACTCGCCCGATGCGCTGCAGATCCTGGAATCCGAGCCCGTGGACCTGGTCTTGACCGACATCGTGCTTCCCAGCATGGACGGCCTGGCCCTGGCGGAAAAGGTCCGGACCCGGTACGGCGCGGACGTCATGCTCATGACGGGCTATTCGTCGGAGTACCGCTACGAGCAAGTGGTGGAAAAGTGGGCCAGCGACTTCCTGGTCAAGCCCGTGCAACTGGAAGAGCTGCGGCTTAGGGTGCGCCGGGTGCTCAGGGAACGCCGTCTTTTGGCCGCCTACGAGGAGAGCCTGGCCGAATGCCGCCGCCTGGCTGTCACCGACGGCCTCACCGGCCTGTACAACTCCCGCCACTTCTACCGCATCCTGGACACGGAAATACACCGGTCCCTGCGCTACGGCCACCCCCTCTCCCTGCTCCTGGCGGATCTGGACCGCTTCAAGGCCTTCAACGACCGGTTCGGCCACATCGAGGGCGACAGGGTGCTCTCCAGGGTGGCGGATGCCATCCGCTCCTGCCTGCGCCGCATGGACACGGCCTTCCGTTACGGCGGCGAGGAATTCACCGTGCTTTTGCCCGAAACCGCAGTCGCCGACGCCGCCATCGTGGCCGAGCGCATCCGCGCGGCCATCGGCAAGCTCAC
>JAFDHW010000128.1 GCA_019308705.1 Deltaproteobacteria bacterium | reverse complement strand
ATTCCTCAAATAAACAGCGTGCATTTTTCAAGGACCCTTCAATTGGCACTTAACCTGTTTAAATCCGTATAAATATTTTATTCGGTGAAATTTTTCATGAATAATTCGGGTTAGGCTGCGGCTACCCGGTGGCGGGCGGAAAAACCCCGCCCGCCCCGCCCTGGGCGGTGCCCTCTCCTATCCCTCGGATACCTCTACGTCCCTGGGAAGCCGGTTTTTCAGAATGTCCACGGTCTGGGTCACCATGTCCATCAACACCTCGCCTGCGGGCTTGATATCGTGGATGAGCCCGGAGATCTGGCCCGCGAACCCGCCCACGTATTCCTCCTTGCCGCCCCGCACAAAGCAGTCCAGAAGCGCGGAGGAAAGGAGCACCTGCAGGGGGAACGGCAGGGCCTCCAGGCCCGAGGCGTCCCACAGCTCGTGGAACCTGGAGACGTTGGCCCGTGAGGTCTTTCCCGTATACAGCCTGCTCACCCGGGTGTCCTCGTCCGTGGACTCCAGGATGCGGCGCTTGCAGATGTCCGAGGCCCCGCCCTCGATGGTGGCCAGAAAACGGGTGCCCACCCACACGCCGGCGCAACCCATGGCCAGGCACGCGGCCACGCCCCGGCCGTCGCCGATGCCGCCCGCGCCCAGAACCGGGGTGGGGGCCGCGGCGTCGATGGCCTGGGGGATGAGCGCCATGGTTCCCACCCGGCCGGTGTGGCCGCCGCCCTCGTGGCCCTGGGCCACCACGTAGTCCGCCCCTCCGGCGGCGATGCGCTTGGCGTTCTTGGCGTTCCCCGTGATGCCCAAAACCTTGATGCCCGCGGCGTGGGCGTCCTCCACCATCCACGCCGGATCGCCCAGGCCCGCGCAGAAAAGGGGCACCCCCTCCTCGATGCAGATGGCCACCGCCTCCTTGGGCCGCATGGTGGTGGAGTCGGTCTTCACCGTGAGGTTGGGATCGAGCTCCGGCAGGTCCAGTTCGGCGCGGATCTTGTTGAACCAGGCCTGGTGTTCCTCGGGCAAAAGCTTGAGCACCTCGGCCAGGGGAATGTCTTCCTCGCCGCTCAGGCCCTGGCCCTGCATGAGGTTCTTGGGCAAAAGCAGGTCCACGCCAAAGGGCTTGTTGGTCCGGGCCTTGATCTCGGCGATGGCGTCTCTAAGCTCCCGCAGGCTATAGCCGCTGCCCCCCAGGACGCCCAGGCCCCCGGCCTCGGAGACCGCCACCACCAGGTCCACCGGCGCACCCACGGGCTCGCTGATGAGGTTCGGCCCCATGCCGGCGGACAGGATGGGGTACTCGATGCCCAGCTCGTCGCACAGCCTGGTCCGCAAAACAGGTCTTCCCATGTCGTCCTCCTTTCAGGTCCGCCGAACGGGAATAAGCGGAGAACCTATGAAGAGCCCACACAGGGCGGATTTTGCGGAAAAGCTTCCTGTGCCTCGGCCGGGCTGCCTCAAACGGTGGCTGCGCCGCCCCGGGAAACCGTCATTCGCGCTTCTTGGCGGCCTGCTATTCTCCCTTGTACTCCGGCTCCCTCTTCTCCTTGAAAGCCCTGGGGCCTTCCCTGGCGTCCTTGGACATGAACACGGGGATGGCGATTTCCATTTCCTTTTCCAGGGCCTTTTGCAATCCCATGCCTATGGTTTCCCGGACGGCCTTTTTGAGCGCCGCCAGGGCCAGGGGGCCGTTCTTGGCCAGGATGGAAGCGTAGCGCTCGGCCTGTTCCATCACCTTTTCCCTGTCCACCACCTGGTTTAGAAATCCCCAGGCGTGCATCTGCTCCGCGCTGACCAGCTCGCCGGTCAACAGCATCTCCATGGCCCTGGCGTGGGGCACCTGGCGCGGCAGGTGCACCGACGAGCCCATCATGGGGAAGATGGACCACTTGACCTCCTGAAGGCCGAACCGGGAGCCCGCGGCAGCCACGCGGATGTCCGTGGAATAGAGGATCTCCATGCCGCCGGCGATGGCGTCGCCGTTTATTGCGGCCACGATGGGCTTGTCGATGGAAACGCCCCGCAAAAAGGCCTGGAAGGTGAGCGTGGGGTTTTCCTTGATTTTTTTGTCCGCCTCGGTTTCCGGCTCCCGCGCGCCGGTGACGAGCGGGATGAGGCGGCCCAAATCCGCGCCGGAGCAAAAGGTCTTTTCCCCGGCCCCGGTGAGAATGGCGCACCGGATGTCGCGGTCCTTGCGGATCTCCTTCCACGCGGCGGAAAGCTCGATCACGGTTTCCGGGTCTACGGCGTTGTGGGCCTCGGGGCGGTTCAAGGTAACGACGGCAACGCGGTTTCTCTTTTCAAAACCCAGGGCCATGGGAGCCTCCTTTGATATGCGGGAAAAACTCCGGTTTGCCCTCGTTTTTTACCGCTTGTTGAGGCGGAGTGCAAATCATTTGGCCTCACGCGGCGTCCAATGCGGATCGCACCGCGTGCAACGCCGTGGACGCGGACAGCCCCGCCCCGCACTTCTGGCGCACCCAGTCCTGGTGGGCCAGGATGGTGCCGCAAGCGAACAGCCTGGGGTGGGCGGGTCTGCCGCCGGGGCCCAAGGGCCGCAGAAGTTCGTCCGTCTCCAGGCCCGCCCGGTTCACGGGGTGGCCGGCGCGGTCCAAAAAATCGATCCGGTGCCACTGGTCCCGTCTTTCCGGCTGGGTCACGGGCAGGCCGAACACGGTTTCGGTGATGCTTTTTCGGCCGGCCAAAAGTCCCCGCCCCAAAAACCGCCCCGTGGCCAGGACCACGGCCTTCGTGTGGATTTCCACGGGGCCGTCCCCGGCCTCGGCCACCAGCACGGGATCCTGTTTGGGGTCCAGGGTTGCGGGCAGGATGCGGGCCTTGAACAGGGTTTGCACCCCCATGCGGGAAAGCCCTTGCAAAAAGGCTTCCCGCAGGCGCACCCCGGGCACGGCCGGGGGAATGGTGGGAATCTCGAACAGGGGCACGGCCAGCCTGGCGGAAAGGTCTTCGGCCACCTCGCCGGGCCGGTTCATGCCCAGGACCGCGGGCAGGGCCACGCAGTCGGCCCCCTGCACCAGGGGCGAAAGCGCCCGGGCGAAATCCGCACGCCAGGCTTCGCCCTCCAGCTGCCGGGCGATGCGTTCGGCAAACACCTCGCTCTGGCCCGCGGTGCCGGGAAACTCCGCCTGCACGTGGGAAATCCCCGGCCAGCGGGGGGCCAGGTTCTCGGTCACCTGCCGGGCGGAAAACCCCTTGAGTCCCCGGATGCCCGCCACCACGCAGGGGGTCCTGTCCCTGAACGCCTCCGCGCCCGCGGCCATGGTGGCGGGCACGGCCCAGGTGGGTTTCACCGTGCCCGCGGGCGTGGGCATCCACTGGTTTTTGTCCCCGGCAGACCGGTATTCCAGGCCTGACAAGGCCAGGAACTCCATCAGCCGCGCCATGGCACGGCGCACCGTGTCCTCCCCCACCTTCGCGTAGGGATGATCCGGCTCGTCCTTCACCAGGGCGGCCATGGCCTCGAAAGGGTGGTCCCACACCCGTCCCTGCTCCACGGGCTGCACGGCCAGGATGTCCAAAAACCCGCTGGCGAACTGGAGGGAGGAGTTGGGCCCGGCCACCAGGACTTTTGCACCCTTCCGGGCCGCGAACAGCGCCGCGCACAGGCCCGCCAGCCCTGCCCCCACCACCGCCAGGTCGAATCGTTGTTCAGGCATGGGGCGGCTTCCTGTTCCGGCCCGCGGGGGGCGGCTGGTCGTCCTGGCCGAGCTCCAGGCAGAAAAACCCGCAGTGCAGGGCGTCCTGGAGTTCCTCCTGGGAAAGGGACACTCCCCACAACACGGGCCTCATGCCCCGCCACCGCGCGCGTACGAACCGCCGCAGGGCGGCCAGGCCCTCCGCGCCGTGGTAGGTTCCCCTTTCATAAAGGTGGGCCAGCATCCGCACCCCGCACAGCGCGCCCTGGCACAGGCCCTTGCCCACTCGGGAGCGCAGGCCCACGGCCTTTAAGTCCCCGGCCGCGCCTTGCCCGGCCAGGGCGTCCACGATCTGGTCCACCGTGGAGGCGGGCACCATTTCGCACTCGCAGAGCAGGGTGTCGTCTGGGTCGTGCCCCCTGAGCCACAGCCGGGGGGCCAGGCCGGGCTCGGTCCACCTGCCCGCGGAGGTCAGCGGCAACGGCTCGGTCCTGGTTCTGCAGGGTTCGTCCACCCCCAGCCGGGAGCACACCAGGTCCGCGGCCTTCTCGGCCATCAGGCGGAAGGTGGTGAGCTTGCCGCCGGTGATGGTGGTCAGGTTCTCCACCCCTTGCCCCGCGTGGTCGATGAGCAAAAGCCCCCGGCTCTCGGACCCCGCGGTGCCGGTGATGAGCGGCCGCACCCCGGCGTAGGCCCGGATGTACCGGACGCTTTCCAGGGAGGGGACGAGTTGGGCGGCCTCCTCCACGATGCGGTCGGTTTCCGCCACCGTGGGCCGGACGTCCGCAAGGTCTTTGATGCGCACCGAGGTGGTGCCCAGAAGCGACACCGTGCCTCCGGGCACCAGGATGTCGCCGTCGCCGGGGGGCCGCAGCCGGTTGATGACCCGGTGGGTGAGCCGCTCGTGGGTGATGACCAGGCTGCCCTTGGAATACAGGATGTCCACCGTGGCCCCGGCAAGGGCGGCCACTTCCCGTGACCAGGCCCCGGCCGCGTTCACCACCCACTCGGGCTCCACGGCCCACTGCTCGCCGGTGGAGGGCTTTTCCAGCACCGCGCGGACGATTCTTTTCCCATCTCTTTCCAGGGCCGCCACCCGGGTCCCCAGGAAGGCTTGGCAGGAGAGGCTCTGGGCGTGGGCCAGGTTTTCCAGGGAAAGGCGGAAGGGATCGATGGTGGCGTCTTCCACCAGGTACGCCACAACGCAGGGGTCCACGGCCTTGGGCTCCATGTCCCGGACCTCGGCCGGGGAAAGCTCCCAACAAGAAATGCCCGCCTTCTGGCACAGGCTGGGGAAGTCGGCCATGTAGGCCTCGTCGTCCCCGGGAACGCCCACGAACACCCCCCCGGTCTCCTCGATGCAATGGCTTGCCACCTGTTTCAATATCTGCGCCTCGGCGCGGCACTCGGCGGCCACTTCCGGGTCCGTGGAAACGTAGCGGCCGCCGGAGTGCAAGAGCCCGTGGTTGCCGCCGGAGGCCCCGGCGTTCACGTCGCCCTTTTCCGCCAGCACGCAGTCCACGCCGCGGAGGGCCAGGTCCCGGGCCAGCCCGGTCCCCGTGGCCCCCCCGCCGATGATCAACACGCGGGTTACGATGGTCTGCATGGTTTCCTTGTGTTTTCGGGAAGGGCCGCCGCATCCCTTGCGGGGCCAGGCGAGAGGTTCGCAGGTTTGGCGGGGACTGTCAATCTGAACGGACGGTAAACGATCGAGGGAGGCGCGCGGTCTCAGGGTTCTTTGCGGGAATCCAGCCAGCGGTTGACCAGGCGCACGGCCAGGGAAAGCAGGCAGGCCGCGGAAAGGGCGGTGAGCAGAAGGGGCATCCAGAAATAGGCGTAATGGGCCGGGTCCTGGCGGGCGGCCACGATGCCCGTGATGCCGAAAAACAGGACGGCTGCTGCGAAAACCAGGGCCGCGATACACACGGGCAGGCTGTCGTACAAGGGGATGAAGCTGTTGCGGAAAAAGGGTTTGTCCACATCGGCCATGGTGCGCTCCAGGCAGGGGAAAACCGGGATCAGCTCCCGGCCAGGGTCCATGAAACCAGATTTTCGCGGGAGAGTAAACAGGCGAAAGGACGCGTGCAACCGGGCTTCCCGCGCAAAACCCGGATGGGCGAACGCTTTTTCAAGGGGAGACCTTTTGGGGGAGGGGTTTTCGGGGAGAGCAGCCCGGTGGGAGCGCAACGTCAAAACGCAGCCGCCCGGCGGCTTTCCGGGGGCGGGGATGCGCTGGAACACGACGGCCCCGTGCGGTTCCATGCCGCACGGGGCGCATTGCGCTGTTTGCCATGAAAAAAAACGGAACGAAGACCCGTCGGTAGGTCCTGCTTATTTGGCGCTTTTTTTACGAAGGACGGTCTTGGGTTTTTTCGGGGCTTTGGCGGCCCGGCGCTCCGCGGCCTTTTTTTTGCGCGCCTGTTTGAGAATCTCTCCGGCGTTCCGGCTTTCCGCGGTTTTCCTGCGCTTCTCGGAAAGCGCCTGGGAGGAAAGCGGCTGGCGCAAGGAAAGGTTCCACTTGCGGCGGTACTCCCTGGGGGTCAGCCCGTGTTCCTTCAGATGCCCCGAGGTGAGCTGCTTGAAGGTAGCCCCGCATTCCAGGCAGGTTACCTGGTTCTTCTGGATGGAGGAGACCGGCTTGGCCCGCATCCTCTCCAGGGCCGGCACAGGAGCCGGGGCGGCTTCTACGGCGCCCTCTTCCCGGCTTTTCAGCCGGTTCAAGGATTCGTAGGTTTCCCGCAGAAGGTCGGAAAGTTCCTCAGCGGTCATGGGCTTGTGGGCAGCCTGGGCGGCCACAATATCCGCGGTGAGTTGCGTCAAAGACTTTTCCATAAGCACTTCCCCCTTTCCATGCAAGGCAATGTAAACATACAAATACAAATCTTTTAATGTCAAGAGTTTTTCCATAGCGGTCTTGTATTGTTTTTTGCATTGTTCCATGTACTAGCCGAAATAACGTTTGAATTTTACAATTTTATGCCGTTGCATCCATGGTTGACATGGTGGAAGAAGCCCGCTGCATGCTGGCTGGAAAAAGCCGGATAAAAATTTCAGGTTAACTTCCGTGTTATCTTGCCCGAATTATTGTCCCTCTTTGGGAGGGTCAAAACCCCCACCTTTAGGTGGAAGCTTTAGCGGTGTTTCTGGTATGTTCGGGCCATGGAAGGATATCGCCACGGCTCGCATACGGTTTTC
>JAFDHW010000127.1 GCA_019308705.1 Deltaproteobacteria bacterium | reverse complement strand
GCCGATGTCAGCATTCCTCAAATAAACAGCGTGCATTTTTCAAGGACCCTTCAATTGGCACTTAACCTGTTTAAATCCGTATAAATATTTTATTCGGCGAAATTTTTCATGAATGATTCGGGCTATATTGGTCCGACCCCTTTGGAGGAAAAGACCCATGAAACTTGTGCCGGGCAAGGAGGCGGGCGCGGATTCGAACGCCGCGCCCATGGTGGAAAAACCGCGCGAAGGCGCGGGGGATTGCTGCCCCCGGCCAAAGCTCCTGCCCATGGAGTGCGGCGCCCCGGCCGCGGAGGCGGCTTGCTCCTGCGGCGGGGAAGAGGAGGACGTGCCCTGCTGCGGGCCTCCCGCGGGGCCCCGGAGCGGCGAGCACGAGCGGCCGGGATACCTGGTGTGGCCCTTTGTGGAAAAGTTTATGCCCACTCCCTGCGGACCCGTGCCCGTGGTGAAGACCCGCATGTCCGCGTGGGACCGGGCCCAGGCCGTGGCCGCCAGGGTGGGGATCAAAAGGAACTCCCACAAGGTGGCCCCCGGCCTGTACGCCATGGGAAACCCCTCGAATGAGTCCCCGGTGTTCGTCACGGCCAATTACAAGCTTTCCTTCGACGCCCTGCGCCGGGGGCTTTCCGGCCTGGACGCCTGGATGCTGGTGGCGGACACCCGGGGCATCAACGTGTGGTGCGCCGCGGGCAAGCGCACTTTTTCCACGGACGAGGTGGCCCTGCAGGTGGTCCGCTCCGGTCTGGACCGGCTGGTTTCCCACCGGAGGCTCATCCTGCCCCAGCTTGCCGCGCCCGGCGTCTCCGGCCGTGAAGTGAAGAAAAAAACCGGGTTTTCCGTTTCCTGGGGCCCGGTGCGGGCGGCGGACATCAAGGCTTTTGTAGACGCGGGCTACAAGGCGGAGCCCTATATGCGGCAGGTGACGTTTCCCCTGTCCGAACGGGCGGTGCTTCTGCCCGTGGAGCTTTCCGCCATTGCAAAGCCCCTGGCCGTGCTGATTTTGGCGGGGTTCGTGCTCTCGGGCATCGGCGGCGGGCTGTTCTCCCTTTCCGCGGCCTGGCACCGGGGGCTTTCCCTGGCCGGCGGGCTTGTCGCCGCGGTGCTGGCCGGGGCCGTGGCCATGCCGCTGCTCTTGCCCCGCCTGCCCTTTGTCGCCTTTTCCGCCAAGGGCGCTCTGACGGGCGCGGCCTTGGGCGCCGCCTGGGCGCTGGCAACCGCCGCCGGCTGGCTGGAGGGCGCGGCCCTGGTGCTTTTGACCACCGGGCTTTCCTCCTACCTGGCCATGAACTTCACCGGGTCCACGCCGTTTACCTCCGGCTCGGGCGTGGAAAAGGAAATGCGCCGGGCCATGCCGTTCCAGGCCCTGGCCGTGGGCCTGGCCCTGGCCGGGTGGATCAAGGCGGGATTTGCCGGATAGACAAAAGGAAAAAGGTTCATGAAGGATTTTCGCCACTTGACCGGCGTATCCACCCTGCGGGTGGACCCGGAGAAATGCTCCGGATGAGGCGAGTGCACCGAGGTTTGCCCCCACGGTGTGCTGGAACTGGAAGGCGGGAAAGTCCGCGTGGCGGACCCGGACGCGTGCATAGAGTGCGGGGCCTGCGCCACCAATTGCCCGGGAGGGGCCATAAGCCTGAATCCCGGCGTGGGGTGCGCGGCCTACATCATCCAGACCTGGTTCAAGGGCAAGGGCGCGGCCTGTTGCTAGGCCGGGCCGTATCCTACCACAGCGCCCGGTGGAACTCCGCGAACCCTTCCACGCCGTGGATCTCCACCCTGGGCTTGCCCGGCGGCCGGAGCACGCCCCGGTACACGCCGAAGAACTGCCGGAAGAATGACTTGATCAAAAGCGCGTTCACCTTTTCGCCGCGCTCGGCCGAAGGCGTGAAGGTGAGGTCCACCAGTCCCTTTTCGTCGGCCACCCGCCAGGGCTTGTACAGGTCCTCCACGTCAAAGGAAAACGTGACCCTGGGCACCCGGGTGCGGCCCGGCGGGGTCCAGAAGGCGTTTTCCGCGTAGAAGCTCTCGTTGGTGAGGGCTGCGAAGTTGGCCCCCGCCGGCTGCCCTGCCGCGGTTCCGCCGCCCGCCGTGGAGAACGCGGCCCAGTACCAGTTGGTCTCCCTGCGCATGAATCCCCCGGACCAGTCGACCACCAGGGATGCCTCCCGGGGGTCCGCGGCAAGAATCTCGCCGTCCACCACCACCTCCACCGCCTCCGGCAGCACCGGGGCGGCCTTTTCCGTGAAGGTCCACCTGAAGGGCTCCGAGGGGTTCAACACCCGCAGGGGCTGGTTTTCAAAACCGTAGGGCGCGGACACCAGCAGCTTGAACCGTCCGCCCAGGTCCGCGGCGGCGAAGAGCCTTCCGTCGGCGTGGGATTTCTCCACCAGCAACCGGTTTTTTCCCTTTTCATAGGTGATGGTGTACTCGTCCGGGTTTTTGGGAAAGGACAGTTTGCCCTTGCCCGGTCCCCTGGCCTGCCAGGAGAACAGGGTCCCCCGGGAAAAGGAGTGCGCGTAGGCGAAGAGCAGGTGGCCGTAGCCCAGGTCCACGGCGGCCACCCCGGCCAGAAGCCCCGGCGCGCGCACCCCCAGAAAGTTGAACGCGTGGAAGGCCAGGCGCCTGCGCAGCCCGCCAACGGGCTTGCCGAAGAAGTTTCTCAGGATGAAGTCCTGGTGGTTGAAGTCCACCGGCCCCTCGAACAGGCCGTAATGGGGCTGACCGTTTTTTTGGATCACGGGCCGCATGGGGGCTCCTCTGACAGGAATATGGTATGCTGTGCCTGCACAAGACCGATACCAGAAATCGCGCCTGGTTTCCAGGCAGGGGAGGTGTTGATGCGCGTTATCCTGTTCGAACAGGGGAAGATCCGGGAGGCGGAAGTGCCCATGCCCGTGCCCGGCAGGGGCGAGGCTCTCCTGGCCGTGCGGCTGGCGGGCATCTGCAACACGGACCTGGAGCTGTTGTCCGGGTACTACGGGTTTTCCGGCATAGCGGGCCACGAGTGCGTGGCCGACGTGGCCGGGTGCGAAAGCCGGCCGGATCTGGTGGGAAAGCGGGTGGTGGTGGCCATCAACAACGGGTGCGACGACCCGGCCTGCGAGGCCTGCGCGGGCGGCGACGCCAGGCACTGCCCCTCACGCACGGTGCTGGGCATCCAGCGGTGGGACGGCGCGTTCGCGGAGTTCATCACCGCGCCGGTGAAGAACCTGGTGCCAGTGCCGGAGTCCGTGGACGACCGCACGGCGGTGTTTGCCGAACCTTTGGCCGCGGCGCTCCGCATCCTGGACCAAGTGGAGGTTTCCGGAAAGAAAGCAGCCGTTCTGGGCGACGGCAAACTCGGCGTGTTGTGCGCCCTGGCCCTTTCCCCTTACGCCAAAAGCCTGGTGCTCGTGGGCAAGCATCCCCACCGCGTCACCCTGGCCCGGTCCCTGGGGTTTTCCGCCCGCCAGGGCGACAGCCCCGGGCAGGGCGGCCGCTACGACGTGGTGGTGGAGGCCACGGGTTCGCCCGAGGGTTTGGACGCGGCCCTTTCCCTGGTGTGGCCCCGGGGCGTGGTGGTGTTAAAGACCACCTGCAGGGACAAGACCACCGCAGACCTTTCCCGCCTCGTGGTGGACGAGGTGACCCTGGTGGGGTCCCGGTGCGGGGACATGGGCAAGGCAATGCGGTTTCTTGCGGAAAAGGGGCTGGACGCCGAGGCGCTTATCGAGGCCACGTACCCCTTCACCCGCCACCGCGAGGCCTTTGGCAAGGCCATGGCCCCGGGCGCGGGCAAGGTGCTGATGGAAATGCGGAAGGGCCGTTGACCAGGATTATTCGCGAACCCTGCTTTTCGTGCCGGCGGGGCATGAATAACCCGGGTCAGAAGTGGGTCTTGATGGAGGGGAAGAGGTTTCTGCTGGGCTTGGCGAACAAAAAGCCCTGGCCGTAGGGCACGCCCAGGCGCTTTAAGGTTTCGAACTCCGCCTTGGTCTCGATGCCCTCCACGATGACCTGGGAGCCGATGTTCCTGGAAAGGTTCACCATGGCCTTGACGATCTCCTGTTTCATGAAGCTCTTGTCAATGCCCTGGACAAAAGAGATGTCCACCTTCAGGTACCCGGGGTTTAATTCCATGATGCGCTCCAGGTCCGAGTACCCGGTGCCCATGTCGTCGCCCGCGTGCACGATGCCCACGTCCGTGTAGTCCTTCATGGCCCCGCGGAACAGGTCGTAGTTGTCGATGGCCAGCTTCTCGGAGATTTCGAACACCACGTTTTCGGGCTTCAACTGCAAATCGTCCAGGAGCTCCTTCAAATACATCCCCCGAAACTCCGGATCGTGGATGGTCATGTGGAGGGTGTTGACGAAGATCTTCTTGTCCGTGTCGATGTTCCGGGCGCGCTCCAGGGCCTTTCTGCGGCACACCCGGTCCAGCTCAAAGGAAAGCCCGCATTCCGCGGCCAGAAGGAACATGAGCACGGGGCTGGAGAATTCCGAGTTGGCGGGTCCCCGGGTGAGCGCCTCGTACCCGATGACCTCCAGGGTGTTCAGGTCCACGATGGGCTGGAACACGGTGTGCATGTCTTGCTCGATGATGATGCGCTGCAGGGAATAGCGCGCCGTGTAGTTCAGCTTGGTGGCCGTGAACTCGCCCATCTTCTTGGAGTTTCTCACCAACTGCCGGATGAGCCGCATGTTGCTCACCATGGGGTTCTTGATCTCCAGGGCGTAGCCGATGTTGGGGCGGCAGTATTCCTTGAGGTAGGGATAGAGCAGGTTGAACACCTCTTTTTCCAGGCGCAGGCGGATCCGTTCGGAGATGTCCTCCAGGTGATAGACCAACTGGGTCCGGTTCTCCCTGGGCGCGGATAAAAAGATCACGAAGGTGTCCGCGTCGTAGAGGTCCACCACGAAGATGTCCTGGCCACGAAACTCCCGGTCCTTGATATTCTTTAATATGTTGGTGATGGCGGTCAGAAGATGCGAGTAGGAGTTCGATCCGTATTGGTACTCGATACGGGAGAGCTGTTCGATCTGCACGGTGATGCAGGCCATGTACTGCAGCTCGTTCAGGATCCGCTCCACTTTGTCGTATTCGCGGATGACCGTGGGGAGCTTGAGCATCCGGTCGTAGTAAAAGCCCTCGTGGATGGAAACGTTGACGTTGGACAATTCGGGTTTTTTCTCGCTCATTCGTCCTTGTTCTTCTCCTTCCACCATGCGGTGGAGCGCTTTTTGGGGACGGAAGACGGAAAAAAAGGAGCCGGAAGGGGCACCAAAAATAGCACAAACCGGACGGGGCTTCAATCGTTGTTTGGGCAAAAATGCCCGCCCTGTTGACCATGGCGTAAAAACACCGGTAAAATGATGGGAAATCCGGGACCTTCACGCCAAGGAGAGGCGCCATGAAAAAAGCGGCCGCCCTGCTCGCCTGCATCGTGCTCGCCGCGGCCCCCGCCCGGGGGTTCGACGAACTGGACGACGACGACCTCATGGGGTTCACCGGCCAGGCCGGAATCATGCTGAACAGCGACCAGGCCGAACGGGTTCCCGGCGGCACGCTGAAGTTTTCGGACCTGCCCCCCGGGCAGCGGGCCATGATGCTGCAGGCTCTTTCCGGCGGCGCGGCCGGGGAGGGGGGCGCCGACGCCTTCCCCAGTCTTTCCGCGGTCTCCCACAAGCTTTTGTCCCTTTCCCCGGAAGAGCAGTACAGGCTCATTCGCAATTTCCAGGGCAAATGGGACTCCATGCCCGACGCCCGGAAGTCCCAACTGGTGGCGGGCTTCACCCGCCAGTGGGACGGCATGACCGAGGGCGAGCGGCAGGCCCTTGTCTCGGGTTTCCGCAGGATGTGGCTTTCCATGGACACCGCCCAGCAGACCGAAATCCTCCAGACCGCCAGGCAAAGCCTGTCGTCCCTGGACCCGGCCCAGCGCGATCCGTTCTGCCGGGCCTTGGACGCGGCCGAACGCTACAAGGGCGCCCACTTCTCCGTCGAGATCCGCCCCGCGCCCTAGCCCGAATGTTTCACCCTTCGGGCTCGTGAATAATCCGGGTTAATGGAAACGCAGGATGGGCCAGCCGTGCCTCTGCGCGTGCCTGCGCAGGGGCCCGGTGGGCTCTACCGCGTGGGGGTTTCCCACCAGGGAGAGCAGGGGGATGTCCGACTGGTGGTTGCCGTAGGCGTAGGAGGCCGACAGGTCGATGCCCTCGGCCTGCGCCAGTTCCCTGGCCAACACGGCCTTGGTCTTGTCCACGCACATTTCGCCCCTGGGCCTTCCCGTCAATACCCCGCTCTCGTCCACTTCCAGGTCCGAGCACAGCAGGTGGTCGATGCCGAGGTCCTTTTTCACGGGCAAGAGGGTGTAGCGCAGGGACCCGGACACCAGCACGGTCACGTGCCCCTGTTCCTGGTGGTCCCTCAGCCTGTCCAGGATGGCCGGAGCCAGGCGGGGCTTGATGTCGTTCTCGTAGAATTCGCACATCCCGTCTTCGAACGGGTCTATGGTCTTTCCCCGGTAGAACGTGAGCAGCCGCCGGCCGATCTGGACCTCGGAGATGAGGTGGCGCTTGTACAGTTCGTTCAGCGCCAGGGCCTTTGCCACGAAAGGAACGGGAAGAAGCCCCATGTCCCACAAGAAGCGGATGCCGATGCTTGCGGAATCCGCGGCCAGCAGCGTTTTGTCAAAATCAAAGAACGCGGCGGTCTTGGCCATGCCGGGTTTTGCTCCAAAGGTTTCCGTTTGGGGACAGATCCTAGCCCGGATTATTCACGCGTTCGATTCGCGCGAGAGTAAGGAAGGAGGAGGGAAGCTGTACTTTTGTACCGCGACCGCCTCCTGACGCAGCTATCGCGTGAATCGGGCTCGC
>JAFDHW010000126.1 GCA_019308705.1 Deltaproteobacteria bacterium | reverse complement strand
CCTGGGCCCCGGCCCTGGCCGTGTTCCTCATCGGCCTGGCTTATCTCATGGAATATTTCCGGAACAAGCGCACCAAGCCTCCGGGCGGGCCATGACCGCCCCGGCCGGCAAGAACCTTTCCCATCCAGAAAGCCCCGAAGTCGCCCCATGAAGCAGATCGTACTCGGCACCGCCGGACACATCGACCACGGCAAGACCAGCCTCGTCCGCGCGCTCACCGGCGTGGACACGGACCGGCTCAAGGAGGAGAAGGCCCGCGGCATCACCATCGAGCTCGGCTTCGCCTCGCTCACCCTGGACTCCGGCCAGAAGGTGGCCGTGGTGGACGTGCCCGGCCACGAGAAATTCGTCAAGAACATGGTTTCCGGCGCCACGGGCATCGACCTGGTGGCCATGGTCATCGCCGCGGACGAGGGCGTCATGCCCCAGACCCGGGAGCACCTGGACATCTGCAGCCTGCTCTCGGTCAAGCACGGCCTGGTGGTGCTTACCAAGATCGACCTGGTGGATTCGGAGTGGCTGGAGCTGGTGGAGGAGGACGTGCGCGAGTTCCTTGCCGGCACCTTCCTGGAGGGCGCGCCCGTCGTGAAGGTCTCCTCCGCCACGGGCCAGGGGCTGGACGAGCTGAAAAAGGTCCTGGACCAATTGTGCCAACAGGTGCCCGAGCGCTCCGGCGGCAGCATCTTCCGTCTGCCCGTGGACCGGGTGTTTTCCATGAAGGGCTTCGGCACCGTGGTCACCGGCACCCTGGCCTCGGGCTCGGTGAAGGTGGGCGACCCCGTGGAGGTCTATCCCCGGGGCGCCAAGTCCAAGGTCCGCGGCATCCAGGTGCACAACCAGGCCGTGGAATCCGCGCGGGTGGGCATGCGCACCGCCGTGAACTTCCAGGGCCTGGACCGCCAGGCCCTCCAGCGCGGCGACGTGGTGGCCGCCCCCGGCTCCCTGTTTCCCTCCTACATGGTGGACGTCGCCTTGCACCTGCTTGAGTCCGCGCCCAGGCCCCTGAAGAACCGCACCCGCGTCCGGTTCCACGCGGGCACGGCCGAGGTCATGGGAAACGTCATCCTCCTGGAGGCCGACGAACTCGCCCCCGGCGGAGACGCCCTGGCCCAGCTCAGGCTGGACGCCCCGCTCGCCCTGGTGAAAAACGACCGCTACGTGATCCGCTCCTACTCGCCGGTCCACACCATCGGCGGCGGCCGCGTGTTGAACCCCGTGCCCGGAAAGCACAAGCGGAAACGCCCCGAGGTCATCGAGTCGCTCAAGCGCCAGAAGGACGCCCCGCCCGAAGAGCTTCTCCCCCTCCTGGCCCGCCAGGCGGGCTACGCCGGCGTCTCTTTCGCGGACCTGTTGGTCATGACCGACCTCTCCGCAAAGAAGCTCGGCGCCGAACTCTCCCGCCTGCTCTCCCAAAAGGAGCTTATCCTGGTGGACAAGGAAACCCGCACCGTGGTCTCCCGCGAAGTCCTGTCCACCCTGGAGCAGAAAGCCGCGGACATCCTCTCCGCCTACCACGAGGCCAACCCCTTGAAGGCCGGCATGCCCAAGCAGGAACTCAAATCCCGCCTGGGCGGCTACGTGCCCCAGAAGGTTTTCACCCTGCTCCTGGACGTGGTCCAGGACGCCGGAACCATCCGCGTGGCCGAAGACACCGTGTCGGTCTCCACCCACAACGTGTCCCTGGGCGAAGACCTGTCCGAGGCCCGGGAAAAGATCCGCGCCGCCTACGCCGCCGGCGGCCTCACCCCTCCGTGGTTCAAGGAGCTGAAGGGCAAGGTGGGCGTCTCCCCCGCCCTGGCCACCGACGTGCTCAAGCACCTGGTGGAGGAAGGCGAGCTGGTCAAGGTCAAGGAAGACCTCTACTTTGACGCGGCCGCCATAGAGAGCCTTAAAAAGCGCGTCATCGCCCACCTGAAAGAGCACGGCGAACTCACCCCGCCCCAGTTCAAGGAAATGACCAACGCCTCCCGAAAATACGCCATCCCCCTCCTCGAATACCTGGACGCCAAAAAAATCACCCTCCGCGTGGGCGACGTAAGAAAACTCCGCCAGGAAGGCTGAAAAGAAGAGGGATGGGGAAGCTTGGGGGAACCCCCTCCCCAAAAAACTTTCCGGTATGGTTTCCATGGGTTACGCAGGGCAAAAAACGAGCAACGAAGACCCATGAGCTTCTCGGCGGTGGGGACAAAAACAGGGCGGGAGACCCACTGGCCCGCTCGGCAACCGGATTCAAGGAAAATTTTCACTCCCCAAAAAATGGCCCCTTCGAAAAAATTGGACACGAACGGACACGAACGGACATTCCATTTTTCACTCTGTGGTATAAGAACGTCATGCCGTGCCCTGCCCGGCCTCCGGCCCTCTTCGGGCCCATGATTCCCAGGCTGTTCAGGGGCGCGGAGAGCAAGGCGCGCAAGGCTCAGGAGCACAGGCGCACCCCGGGTGCGTGAGCATCCCGGATCCGCAGCGCAACGCGGCTATTCGCGTCCCTGGACAGCCTGCCCGGCTTCCCACAGGTTCTTGGCCATGCCGTCGGCCTTCAACATTCCCTTCCGGGTGGGGAAAAACCGTTCCCCTTCCCGGCTCATATATCCCAGGCCCGCCAGCCGCTCCATTGCCGCGCCGTAGGGGGTGGCGAAGTCGCCGCCGAAACGGCGGGCGTACTCCGCCGCGTCCAGGCCCCGCCTGGTGCGCAGGCCCAAAAACACCCATTCCATCTCCTCCTGCGCGGGCGTCAGGTCCTCGGCTCCGGCGACCGGGGCCTCCCCCCTGCCCAGGCGGTCCACATAATCATCCACGTCCCGCGCGTTCCACCACCGCCGCCCGCCCAGGAAGGAATGCGCCGAAGGCCCCAGTCCCAGGTAGGGCGCCCGGCTCCAGTACTTGGCGTTGTGCGGGGAAACATACTCCCCGCCCCGGGCGAAGTTGGAAATCTCGTAGTGCAGGTATCCGCGCTTCTCCAGGTACACGGAGGTGAACAGGAAAAGCCCGGCGGCCACGCCCTCGGGCGAGGGGGAGAACAACCCTTTTTCCGCCCGGACGAAAAGCGGCGTGCCCGGCTCCAGGGACAGCAGGTAGCAGGAAAGGTGCTCCGGCGAAAGCTCCAGGGCCCGGTCCAGGTCTTGTTTCCACCTCCCGGCCGTCTGGCCGGGAAGGCCGTAGACGAGGTCCAGCCCCACCTCGGCGAACCCGGCCTCCCGGCAGAGCGAAAACGCCTCTTCGGCTTCCTGCGCCGTGTGGCTCCGGCCCAGAAACGAAAGCGCCGCGTCGTCAAAGGACTGCACGCCCAGGTTGATCCGGTCAAACCCCAGTTCCCGGTATCCCCGCAGCGATTCGGCGGTCACCGTGCCCGGGTTGGCCTCCAGGGACTTGTGGGCTTCGGGAAGAAGCGGCAGCGCGTATTCGGCAGCCTCCAGCACCCCGGCCACCTGCCCGGGCGAAAGCAGGCTGGGCGTGCCCCCGCCCAGGTAAAGCGTGTCCATGGCCGGGAAAACGCCCGCGTAAAGCGCCATCTCCCGCCCCAGGGCCGCAAGGTACGCGCGAACGCCCCCCGGCCGCGGCACGGAGTAAAAACCGCAGTACGCGCACTTTTTCACGCAAAACGGAACGTGGATATACAGCCCCGCGTTGGAAGAAGGGATGGACGATTTCATGGAGGCTGTTTGAAAGGATTGTTCCATCAAAAGGGAATGCCGAAAAAAACCTCCTTGCGGGGCAGGGCGAAAGCCGCCGGGGCGGGTTTCGCCCGAATTATTCATGAAAAATTTCACCGATGTCAGCATTCCTCAAATAAACAGCGTGCATTTTTCAAGGCCCCTTCAATTGGCACTTAACCTGTTTAAATCCGTATAAATATTTTATTCGGCGAAATTTTTCATGAATGATTCGGGTTAGACGAACCTTTGCATCAACGTCCGGATGGTTTCGTCCACGTTGTCCGGGGTGATGGAGAGCTTGTCCATGACCTGTTTGGCCTGGTCGGCCTGGAAGGGGTTTTCCATGTCCGAAAGCCTGCGGAACACCCCGATCCTGCGGCCCACCTGGTACAGCGTGCGGCGTTCGGGGTCCATGTCCAGAAACCGCCGCACCACGCTTTCCATGGCCTGCTTGTCCTCGGGGAGCTTGCCTTCCACCTCCTCGAACAGGTTCAGGATGTGGTCGCTCTTCACGGTCGAGTGGATGCCGGACAACGACTCCAGGAAAAGCAGGATCTCTTCGGCCGCCTCCACGTCTTTCAGGGGGTGGAATTCGCCCTGCTGGTACTCCTCGAAAAGCGGGGTGTTGGGCGGAATGGCCAGGGACCGCAGCCGGATGAAATCCGGGTCGATCTGGTTGAGCGCGTCCGCGGTCTCGGTGGCGTGTTCCTCGGAAAGTTCCTTTCCTCCCAGCCCGGGCATCACGTACTCGGAAAGCTGGATTCCCGCCCTCTTCACCTTCTGCCCGGCCTTTACGTGGTCCGCCTTGGTGGAGCCCTTGCGCACCTGTTCCAGCACCTTGTCCGAGGCGCTCTCCATACCGATGTGGATGCGGTTCAGCCCCGCGGCGGCCATCTCCGCCAGGTCCTCGTCGGAAATGCGCGAAACCGTGTGGCTGCGGGCATACGACGTGATGCGCTTGACAAACGGGAACCGCTTCCGGATGTGCTTAAGCACGGCGATGAGGTCCTTGGGCTTCATCACCAGGCTGTTGGCGTCCTGCAGAAAGATGGACTCCATGCCGTTGGCGTACCAGTTGAGCGCCGCGAAAAACGCGGGCTTGTCCCCCGGGGAAACCCTCTGCGCCAGCGCGGACACCTCTTCCCGGGTCAGCCCGCCCTTGGCCTCGGCCTTTTGCAGAAGGTTCCCCAGGTGTTCGTGCACCAGGTCGATGTCCTGCATCACGTGGTCCACCGGCCGCAGGGAAAACCGGCTTCCCTTGTACACCGGGCAGAACGTGCACCGGTTCCACGGGCAGTTTCGCGTCACCCGGATCAGCAGGCTGTCCGCCTCGGAAGGCGGCCGGATGGGTCCCTGCTCGAACCCCTTGTAGGCTTGTTCCTTTTTGGACATGATCCCGCGGCTCGCAGGTTGCCAGCGGCAAGGGCACGGTTCGGAACCGCCCCTGCCGCGTTGTCAATCGTCCTCGCGCAAAAACCATAACACGCCCCCCCGCTCTCCTCAAGCCGCGCGGCCAAGCGCCTTGACCCCGCGCGCCCAATGCCCCTATAAATCCAGCCATGGAAACCGGCCAGGAATACCGGGTGGTCGAGGAGCCCTTCTACCTGCCCGTGGGAAACGAGGTGGAGCTTTTTTCCGCCGCCTACGCGGACCGCCTGCCCGTAATGCTCAAAGGCCCCACGGGCTGCGGCAAGACGCGGTTCGTGGAGTACATGGCGTGGAAGCTTTCCGTGCCGCTCGTCACCGTGGCCTGCCACGAGGACCTCTTCGCCTCGGACCTGTCGGGCCGGTATCTTCTCCAGGGCGAGGAAACCGTGTGGGTGGACGGTCCGCTCACCAGGGCCGTGCGCATGGGCGCCATCTGCTACCTGGACGAGATCGTGGAGGCCCGCAAGGACACCACCGTGGTCATCCATCCCCTGGCCGACGACCGCCGCGAAATGTATTTGGACCGCAAGGCCGAGGTGGTCCCGGCCCACCCGGACTTTTGCCTGGTCATCTCCTACAACCCCGGCTACCAGTCCGTGATGAAGGACCTGAAACCCTCCACCCGCCAGCGGTTCGTGGCCATCCCCTTTTCCTACGCCGCGCCGGAGGACGAAGCCCGCATCGTACAGGCCGAATCCGGCGTGGATGCCGCCACGGCCGCCCGCCTGGTTGCGCTTGCCGCCCGCATCCGCGACATGCGCGACCAGGGCCTGGCCGAGGGCGCGTCCACGCGCCTTTTGGTCTACGCCGGCCGTCTCATCATCCGGGGCGTGTCCCCGGCCGTTGCCTGCAAAAGCGCCATGGCCGAGCCCCTCACCGACGACCCTGCCCTTGCCCGGACCATGGAGGAGCTGATCGGGGATTTCATGGGGTGAATGTGGGGGCTCGGCGGATGACACGCTTCCCTGCTTTTGAGGGGCGCCGGCAAAAGACTCCCCGAGGTGGACGGCGGGTAAGCGGTTTTTGGACCGGCCATGAATGACGCGGAACTCCAGGCCATTCTCACCCCCCTGGCGGAACTGGACCCCGAGGCCGGGCGGGAGGCCCTGCGCCTGCTGGCGGGAACCGGCGCGGACCAGGCCCGGGCGGCCGCCGTCGCGGAGGATGGGGTCCTTGCCGTGTCCCAGGAGCCGGGACTGGGCAGGGAGGTAGTCCAGGCCCTGTGCCTCCTGGCCCCGGAGGTGCCGGGCCGCCGGTTCGCCGCGTGCCGCAGGCTGATCCGGGCCGCCTGCCGCCGGGGGCCCACCCTGGGCGCGGCCATGGCCCGGGGCCTGGCGGCGGCCGAACCTTCCGGCGGTCCGCGCCTGTCCGCGCGCTTCCTCCGCGCCTTCCACGCCCTGGAGGCCACCGGGTCCCACGCCCTCAAGCTCCCCCTGGAGGCGTTCGCCGCCCTGGCCGCGGAGGATCCGGACGCCGCCGCCGCGTACCTGGACCTGTTGGCCGCGGTGTTCTCCCGCCGGTGGCACTACCACCAGACCCTGAAGTTCATCCAGCGGATCCCCGCCCTGGCCAAGAGCCTGCCGCCGGCCCGCCGGGGTTACCAGATGCAGGCCATGGCCTCCGTTGCCCGCCGGGAACCGGACGTAGTGCGGCCCTTCATGGACGGCCTGGAGGCGGACCTGGCCCTGCTGGACCAGGCGGACCTTCGATCCTTTGCCCGCCGGGGGCTGGACCGGGCCGCCGATTCCGTGGAAGCCGGCCGGCGCTTCTTCCGCCTGGAATCCGCCGGCGCAAAAGAGCTTTGCGCATCCCTGG
>JAFDHW010000500.1 GCA_019308705.1 Deltaproteobacteria bacterium | reverse complement strand
CGGATGGGCAGGGTCCAGCCCTTGGGCACGCCCTTCAACGTCGGGTCGTGGGAAAGCGACAGGTGCGTCTTCACCATCATGGTGGCGTAGTCGTCGTACTTGCTGTCGGCTTCCAGCATCTTGGCCTTCTGCTCGGCCTCGGGCAGCCAGCTCACGCCGTCCGCGCCGTACACCTCCTTGGCGATGCGCTCCACGCGGTCGCGAAGCTTCATCTCCAGGGGGTACAAAAACTCGAACTTGGATTCCTCTTCGCAGGCGTCGATGACCGCGTCGGCCAGCTCCAGCGCGCCGTCGCCGCCGTCGGCCCAGTGGGTGCTCTTGGCGCAGCGCGCTCCCGCGGCCTCGGCCTGCTTGCGCACCAGCTCGATCTCGGCGTCGGTGTCGGTGTGGAACACGTTGATGCACACCACCGGGTTCATGCCGGACTTCCGGATGGTGTTGATGTGGTGCACCATGTTCTCGCAGCCCTTTTCCACCAGTTCCAGGTTCTCCTTGGTGTACTCCTCGGGCATCTTCACGCCCGGGACCACGCGGGGGCCGCCGCCGTGCATCTTGAGCGCGCGGATGGTGGTGGTGAGCACGGACACGTGGGGCTTTAAGCCGGAATAGCGGCACTTGACGTTCCAGAACTTCTCGAAGCCGATGTCCGCGGCGAAGCCGGACTCGGTCACGTGGTAGTCGAACATCTTCAAGCCGATGCGGTCGGCGATGATGGAGCTCTGGCCCACGGCGATGTTGGCGAAGGGGCCGGCGTGCACCATGCAGGGCTGGTACTCGGCCGTGCACATGAGGGTGGGGTTGATGGTGTTCCGCATCCACGCCGTCATGGCGCCGCCCACTTCCAGGTCGCCGGTGGTCACGGGCTTGCCGGTCTTGTCAAAGGCCACGGTGATCTCGTCCATGCGCTTGCGCATGTCCGCCAGGTCCTTGACGATGGCCAAAATGGCCATGAGCTCGGAGGAGACCGCGATGCCGAACTTGGACTCCATGGTGAAGCCGTCCATCCGGCCGCCTAAGCCGATGACGATGTTCCGCAGGCTCTGGGCGCACAGGTCGATGATCCAGCCCATCTCCACCCGCTTGGGGTCGATGTTCAGCCGCTTCATGCCGGACAGGCGCTCCAGGGTCTCGTCCGTGTAGTTCCGCTCGTGCTGCATGCGGGCGGTCAGCGCCACCATGGCCAGGTTGTGGGCGTTGGGGATCAAGAGCGCGTTGCCGCCGCCGGCCGCCGTGCCCTTCACGTTCATGGTGGGGCCGCCGGAGGGCTGGCGCAGCGCGCCGCCCACGTTTTTGCCCCGCTTGCCCAGGCCTTCCATCAGGCCCACGCTGGTGGTGCTCTTGCCTTCGCCCAGGGGGGTGGGGGTGATGGCGGTCACCTCGATGTACTTGCCGTCGGGGCGGTCCTTCAGCCGGTCTATGATCTTCAAAAAGTCCAGCTTGGACAGACGGCCGTAGGCCATGAGTTCATCCTTTTCCAGGCCCAGTTTCTCCCGCCATTCGTCGGGCATGGGCATGTTCTTCTCTGCTGCCTCGGAGATCTGCCAGTCGGCCATTTCCACTGCGTTGTAAGCCATGCGTCCGCCTCCTTCTCGTTTTGGTTATGAACCCTCGGGGTTCGGGGCCGCCCCCGTGGGGCTGCCTGTCTCCCTTGTGTATTTAAGGGGGTTTTACTAAGGTGAAGTCCCATACCACGGCCCCGTTCGGTTTGACAAGCCAAATCGGCAGCCGGCCTCTCCGCGGCCCGGCCGGGTTGTTCAAAGCCCAACTTATTGTCCTCGTTGACCTTTTTTCCGGCCTGCTCTATGCTTCCATCCAATGGAAATTGGAACGGTCGTCGAGTACATCGAAAGGAAACGCATCGTCTGCGCGGCCGTCTTGCAGGCCAAAAAGCACAAGCTGATGATTCTCACCCAGGGCAACCGGGAAGCCTCCATCCCCGAGGGGAGGGTATTGGTTGCAGACGGGAAGGTGTCCTTGGCCCTGGGGCGGGAGGCCGTGTCCGCCGAGCTTTCGCGCATCGCGCAAAAGCGGGAGGCGCTGAAGGGCGAAGTGGACGTAGCCGAGCTGTGGGAAGTCCTGCACGACGAGGCCCAGTGGGTGGACGCTCCCACCATGGCCGGGCTCGCC
>JAFDHW010000125.1 GCA_019308705.1 Deltaproteobacteria bacterium | reverse complement strand
CCAGATCGCGCGCATCGCCAGGGAAGTGAACGAGAGCACGGAGAACATCGGCGCGCGCCGCCTGCACACCCTCATGGAGTGCCTGCTGGAGGACATCCTTTTCTACGCGCCCCGGCTGCCGGCAAAGGTCGTGGTCATCGACGCGGACTACGTGGTGGAAAAGCTCGCTCCCATCCAGAAGGACCACGACCTGTCGCGCTATATCCTGTAACCCGGATTTCGCGGAAAATTTTGTCTTCGTGAGTACCCCGGAAGGCGGAAGAGCCATGGAAACCCGCACCGTCGCAGACATCCTCATCGAGGCCCTGCCGTACATCCGCCGGTTTTCCGGCATGACCCTGGTGGTCAAGTACGGCGGCCACGCCATGGTGGACGAGGACCTGAAGGAGGGGTTCGCCCGGGACGTCACTCTCTTGAAGCTCATCGGCATCAACCCGGTGGTGGTGCACGGCGGCGGGCCCCAGATCAACACCGTGCTGGACCGGATGGGTATCCGGCCACGGTTCGTCCGCGGCATGCGGGTGACGGACCAGGACACCATGGACGTGGTGGAAATGGTCCTGGGCGGCAAGGTGAACAAGGCCATCGTGGCCCAGATCAACCGGCAGGGCGGGAAGGCCGTGGGGCTCTCGGGCAAGGACGGCGGGCTCTTGCTCGCCGAGAAGATGCCCGCCATGCGGGTGCAGGAGGACGACAAGCCGCCGGAGATCCTGGACCCGGGCCTGGTGGGAGACGTGAAACAGGTCAACCCCGCCATCCTGCACACCCTCGCGGAGCAGGGGTTCATCCCGGTCATCGCGCCCGTGGCCGTGGGCGCCAAGGGCGAAACCTTCAACATCAACGCCGACGTGGTGGCGGCCAGGATCGCCGCGGCGCTTTCCGCGGGCAAGCTCGTCCTCTTGACCGACGTGGACGGGGTGCTGGACGACCAGGGCGAGCTTCTGTCCAGCCTCGACGAGGAAAAGGCCGGGGCCATGATCGCCTCGGGAGCCGTCTCCGGCGGCATGATCCCCAAGGTGGAGTGCGCGCTTTCCGCCATCGAGGGGGGCGTGGAAAAGGTCCACATCCTAAACGGCAAGAAGCGCCACGCCCTTTTGCTGGAGCTTTTCACGGACTCCGGCATCGGCACCATGGTCAAGGGCACAACGCCCGGTTCTTCGTGAAGATCCCGTCCTGCGGCGGTCACGGAGGGAAACCCGGAAAATGAACGCATCTCCTGTTATGGAACTCGCGGACAAGGTCCTGGCAAAGACTTACGGAAGGCAGCCCGTGTGCCTGGTGGAGGGCCGCGGGACGACGGTGGTGGACGACCAGGGCAGGTCCTATCTGGATTTCGTGGGCGGACTGGCCGTGTGCATCCTGGGCCACAGCCACCCTGCCGTGGCACACGCGGTGTGTGAGCAGGCCAGGCGCCTGGTCCACGTGTCCAATCTCTACTACACCGTGCCCCAGGCCGAGTTGGCCCGGTGGTTGGTGTCCCGGTCCTTCGCGGACAGGGTGTTCTTCTGCAACTCCGGGGCCGAGGCCAACGAGGCGGCCATCAAGCTGGCGCGCAAGGCCGCCAAGGATTCCGGCCATCCGGAGCGCTTCCGGGTGGTCGCCACGGAAAGGTCCTTCCACGGCCGGACCCTGGCCACCCTTTCCGCCACGGGGCAGGAGAAGATCCACAAGGGGTTCGAGCCCCTGGTGGAGGGTTTTTCCCACGTGCCGTACAACGATCTTTCCGCCATGGAGGCCGCGGTGGACGGCACCGTGTGCGCCGTGCTGGTGGAGCCCGTCCAGGGCGAGGGCGGGGTGTGCATGCCCGACCCGGACTATTTGCCCGGCCTGCGCAGGCTCTGCGACGAGCGGGGCGTCCTGCTCGTCTACGACGAGGTGCAGACCGGCATGGGCCGGACGGGAAAGCTCTTCGCCCATGAGCACTTTTCCGCGCCCCCCCACGTCATGACCCTGGCCAAGGGCCTGGCGAACGGCCTGCCCATAGGCGCCATGCTGGCCGTGGAGGACGCGGCGAAAAGCTTCACCCCCGGCACCCACGCCACCACCTTCGGAGGCACGCCCCTGGTGTGCGCCGCGGCCCTGGCCGTGGCGGAGACCCTGGAAAAGGAAAACATCCTGGACCACTGCCGCGAGATGGGGGAACGCCTCCAATCGGCGTTGAAGGGCCTGGCCGGGAAGTTTCCCTTTGTGAAGCAGGTGCGGGGCCTGGGGCTCATGGTGGGCATGGAGCTTGACCGGCCCGGCGGGCCGGTGGTGGAGGCCATGCGGGAAAAGGGTTTTCTCATCAACTGCACCCAGGACACGGTGCTGCGGTTTTTGCCGCCCTTGATCGTGCAGCAGCACGAAATCGACCAGCTTGTGAGCGCGCTTTCGGAAACGCTCGCGCAAACGGCATAGGGCTTGGCCCGGCCGTTGAAAGGGAACGCCTTGAAGCAGGACATAACCACCCTTTGGGATCTGCCGGAAAAGCGCATACGGTTCCTTTTGGAGCGGGCGCTGGAGTTGAAATCGCTGGCGCGGCGGGCCCCGGTGCTTGCGGGACGGTCGGTGGGCCTTCTGTTCGACAAGGCCTCCACCCGCACCCGGGTGTCGTTCGAGGCGGCCATGATCCAACTGGGCGGGGTGCCCATGTTCATCAACGCCAAGGACACCCAGATATCCAGAAAGGAGCCCACCCAGGACACGGCCCGGGTGCTCTCCCGCTACCTGGACGGCCTGGTGGTCCGCACCTACTCCCAGAACTTCCTGGAGGAGCTGGCCGCCCAGGCGGGCATCCCCGTGGTCAACGCGCTCACGGACATGTACCACCCCTGCCAGATCCTTTCCGACCTCATGACCGTGCTGGAATTCCGGGGCGGCCTGAACGACGTGCGCGTGGCCTGGATCGGTGACGGCAACAACGTGGCCCACTCCTGGATCAACGCCGCGGCCATCCTGGGTTTCACCCTGGTTTTGGCCTGCCCCAAGACCCACCTGCCCGACGGGGACGTGCTTTCCCGGGCCCGGGAAAAGGGCAAGGGGACCATCTCCGTGGTCCACGACCCGGCCGAGGCGGCCCGTGGCGCGGACGTGATCTACACGGACGTGTGGGCAAGCATGGGCCAGGAGTCCGAGCAGAAGATCCGGCAAAAGGCCTTCGCGGGCTACACCGTGGATCAGCGCCTGGTGGACATGGCCTCCCCGGACGTGCTGGTCATGCACTGCCTGCCCGCCCACCGGGGCGAGGAGATCACCGAAGAAGTCCTGGAGGGCGAGCGTTCCGTGGTCTGGGACCAGGCGGAGAACAAACTGCACATGCACAAGGCCGTGCTGGAGGCCTTGCTGCTCACCTGGAGCTGACACCCATGTCCGACGTGAAAAAAGTGGTCCTGGCCTATTCCGGGGGACTCGACACCTCCGTGATCTTGAAGTGGCTCATCGAAACCTACGACTGCGAGGTGGTGGCGTTCGTTGCGGACATCGGCCAGGGCGAGGAGCTGGAGCCCGCCCGGGAAAAGGCGGAAAAGACCGGCGCCTGCGCCGTGTATATCGACGACCTCACCGAGGAGTTCGTCCGCGACTACGTGTTCCCCGCGTTTCGGGCAAACGCCGTCTACGAGGGCCGGTACCTTCTGGGCACCTCCCTGGCCAGGCCCCTGATCGCGAAAAGGCAGGTGGAGATCGCCAGGGCCGAGGGCGCGGACGCGGTCTCCCACGGGGCCACGGGCAAGGGCAACGACCAGGTGCGGTTCGAGCTCACCTACCTGGCGCTCTCCCCCAACATCCGCATCATCGCGCCATGGCGGGAGTGGGACCTGATGTCCCGCACCAAGCTCATGGACTACGCCAAAAAGCACGGCATCATCGTGGACGCCACCCCGGCCAAGCCCTACAGCACGGACCGGAATCTTTTGCACATCTCCTACGAGGGCGGCGTGTTGGAAGACCCCTGGGCCGCGCCGGACGAATCCATGTTTTTGCTCACCGTCGACCCCCGCGAAGCGCCGGACCAGCCCGAGGAGGTGACCATCGCCTTTGAGCAGGGGGATCCGGTTTCCGTGAACGGCGAGAAGCTTGCCCCGGCGAACCTGCTGGCGAAGCTCAACGAACTTGGCGGCAAACACGGTATCGGCCGGGAGGACATCGTGGAGAACCGCTTCGTGGGCATGAAGTCCAGGGGCGTATACGAGACCCCCGGGGGCACCATCCTGCGGGCCGCTCACATGGCCGTGGAATCCGTGACCATGGACCGGGAGGTGACGCACCTTCGCGATTCGCTCATCCCCCGCTACGCGGAACTGGTCTATTACGGCTTCTGGTTCTCGCCGGAAAGGGAAATGCTCCAGAAGACCATGGACGAAGCCCAGGCAAACGTCACCGGCGAGGCGCGGCTTTTGCTGTACAAGGGCTCGGTGCGGGTCGTCGGCCGGCGGGCGGAAAAATCCCTGTACCGGCCGGACTTCGCCACCTTTGAGGAGGACGCGGTCTACTCCCAGAAGGACGCGGAAGGTTTCATCCGGTTAAACGCGCTTCGGCTGCGCATCCGCAGCCTGGTGGGCTGACCAAGCGAAAGGCGGACCCCATGGCCAAGAAACCCTGGGAAGGGCGGTTTTCCGAGCCCACCGACGAGATGGTGGAGGCGTTTTCCTCGTCCATCCACGTGGACCGGCGGCTCTACGCCCAGGACATCGCCGGAAGCGTGGCCCACGCCCGCACCCTGAACAAGGCCGGGGTGCTGTCGGACGAGGAGCTAAAATCCCTGGAAGCGGCCCTTTCCCGGGTGAAAAAGGAGATCGAGGAGGGCAACAAGTTCACCTGGGACCCGGCCCTGGAGGACATCCACATGCACGTGGAAGAGCGCCTGCGGGGCATGGTGGGCGACCTCGCGGGCAAGCTCCACACCGGCCGGTCCAGGAACGACCAGGTGGCCACGGATTTCCGGTTGTACCTGAAGCAGGAGGCCGGGGAAGTCATCCGGCTGCTGCGGCGGGTACGGGGCGCACTCCTTGACCTGGCCGCTGCGCACATGGACTGCATCATGCCCGGCTACACCCACCTGCAGCGGGCCCAGCCCGTGCTGGCGGCGCACCATTTCCTGGCCTACTACGAGATGTTCTTCCGCGATACGCGGAGGTTCGCCCAGTGCCTGGACCGCATGGACGAGATGCCCCTGGGCTCCGCGGCCCTGGCCGGCACCACCTTCGCCTTGGACCGGGAGTACACGGCCAGGGAACTGGGCTTTTCCCGGGTGTGCAGAAACTCCATGGACGCGGTGGCGGACCGGGACTTCTGCCTGGAGTTCGCGTCGGCCGCGTCCATCGCCATGATCCACCTCTCGCGCCTGTGCGAGGAGATCGTGCTGTGGTCCTCCCAGGAGTTCGGGTTTCTCACGCTGCCGGACGCGTTCGCCACGGGCTCCTCCATCATGCCCCAGAAGAAGAACCCGGACGTGGCCGAGCTGGTGCGGGGAAAGACCGGACGCGTGCTGGGGGCCATGACCGCCCTGTTCACGCTGCTCAAGTCCCTGCCGCTGGCCTACAACCGCGACCTGCAGGAGGACAAGGAACCCATGTTCGACTGCGCGGACACCGTGAAGGCCTGCCTGGCGGTCATGGCGCGCATGCTGCCGCACCTTGCCATGGACCGTGAGCGGTGCGCGGACGCGGCGCGCAAGGGTTTCCTGGACGCCACGGACCTGGCGGACTACCTGGCTGCCAAGGGTCTCCCCTTCCGGGACGCCCACCACGTGGCGGGCCGGGCCGTGGCCCTGGCCCAGGAAAAGGGCGTGGAGCTGACCGGGCTTTCCCTGGCGGAGCTTCAAGGGCTTTCGGACCTGGTGGAAAAGGACGTGTTCGGGTTCCTCTCCCTGGAGGCCATGGTGAACCGCCGGGCCACCCTGGGGGGCACGGCAACCGGCCGGGTAAAAGAAGCCCTGGCGCAGGCCCGGGCCGAGCTGGCCGCCGAAGGGGAGGGCAGGGCGTGAGGAATCGCTTGCCGGTGCTGGCGGCGGTCCTGTTGCTCGCGGCCGCCCTGTTTGCCTCCTGCGGCAGGAAGGCCCCGCCCGTGCCGCCGGGCGCGCCCGTGCCCGCGGCGGTGTGCGGGCTTTCCGCAACCGTGGAGAACGGAAGGGCCGTGATCACCTTTTCCGGCGAGCCATGCGGCGAAGGCGCGCGGGCCGAGCGGTTTTTGGTGTTCCGGTGCAGGCGCAGGCTTCAGGCCCAGCCCTGCCCGGAGTGCCCGTGCCCGTATTCTTTGGCCGGGAGCCTGGACAACCCCCGGCCCGGGGGACAACCCGCGCGGCTCACCTACGCCGAGGACTTGAAACCCGGCTACGCCTACCGGTACAAGGTTGTCCCCGTGGGCGAAGCCGGGGTGCGGGGCGCGGAGTCCCGGGTGATGAGCCTGCCGTTCCCCGGGGCCGCTCCGGAACCGGACGCGTCGTAGAGAGACGATTCAACCCTTCTGCCATTTTTCTGGAAACGGTTGTCATGCATCATTTTCAGTACAAGGATGACGAACTCTTTTGCGAGGACGTGCCGCTGGCGGTCATTGCCGAGCGCGTGGGCACGCCCGTGTACGTGTATTCCAAGGCAACCCTGGTGCGGCACTTTTCCGCCTTTGACCAGGCGTTTTCCGCCATGGACCACCTGGTGTGCTACTCGGCCAAGGCCAACACCAACCGCGCCATCCTAACCCTCTTCGGCAGGATGGGCGGCGGGCTGGACATCGTTTCCGGGGGCGAGCTTTTCCGGGGGCTTTCCGCGGGCGTCCCGGCCTCGCGCATCGTGTACTCCGGCGTGGGCAAGACCGTGGCCGAGATCGAGTACGCCCTGTCCGAGGGCATCCTCATGTTCAACGTGGAGTCCTTAGACGAGCTTTCGGCCGTCGGCGCCGCAGCCAAAAGATCGGGTAAGCGCGCGCCCGTGGCCCTGCGGGTGAACCCGG
>JAFDHW010000124.1 GCA_019308705.1 Deltaproteobacteria bacterium | reverse complement strand
GCTCGCCCGATTTCCGCGCTGGCCGCGTTATCGGGGCTCGGCGTACCAAAGTACGCCTTCACCCCTCTAGCCTTGCCAGCACGGAAATCAGGCTTCGTGAATAATCCGGGCTATCCGTCGTCCCCAAAAAGCCGGGCGTGGCTCCTGCCAGCGGCGGCGCTCGCTTCGCATCGGAGAAAAATCCTCGTGGCGGGGGAAAATCAAGGCTACTTCCTTTGCCCATGGTGCGTCAAGGCGCATGGCGGGCACGGGTTTGCCTGTTCCGGAGGAGGTTGGATGGAGCCGCGTGGTTCCGCAGCTTGAGCTCGCTGGCGTAGGGGTGGAGGTAGACCTGTTTTTCCAGGTAGGGGTCGCCGAACTTGCGCGCGTAGTGGTTGACGAGGGTCACGGAAACGATCAAGGGGACCAGCCCCTGGCGGTACTCGCCGATGACCTGCTTCATCTCCTGCTTTTCATCGGCGGTGAGTTGGTTTTTGAAATGCCCCATGATGTGCTTCAGCACGTTGGTGTTCTTGGCAAGCGTGGCCTTCAGGGAAAGCGTCGCCATGAGGGTTTTCAGGTAGGCGTCGTGCACTTCCCCGGGTGGTGCGCCTTCGGCGTTCGCCGCCAAAAGGCCCAGGGCCTTCAGGGCCTTGGGGCTGTGGGCCATGATCAGGAGCTCGTGTCCGGTGTGGAAGTCCGCCAGCCCCTTCATGGAGCCGCCGGTTTTCAGGTAGGCCTTCCAACGGTGCATCACAAAGATGCGCTCGATAAAGTTTTCCCGCAGGATAGGGTCTTTGAGGCGGTCTTCGTCCTCCACGGGCAACAGGGGAAAGCGCTCCATGAACGCCCCGGCGAACAGGCCGGGACCGGTCTTGGAGGGCATTCCGGCTTTGGTGTAGACCTTGACCCCCCTCATGCCCGAGCTGGGGGACCGGGACTTGAACACGAACCCGCACAGACCCTCGGCCTCCAACTCGTCCAGCCTGCGGGAGGCCCAGGACAGCATCCTTTCCGTGTGGTCCACGCCCGTCCTGGAAGTCACCAGGCGCGGGGCGGCCGGGTCGCCCGTCAAGTGCATGGCCTCCCGGGGCACGCCCAGACCGCACTCCACCTCCGGGCACACGGGCACCCAGTCCACATATTTTCCCAGCTCGTCGCGCAGGCAGCGGTCCAGCTTGTGCCCGCCATTGTAGCGGACCGGGTTTCCCAGCAGGCAGGAGGAGATGCCCAGGCGGATGTTTTCCGGCATGGCCAGGTCCCTTTTCCGAACGGCCGGGGTATGCAGGACCGTGAATGTCGCTCAACCAGCGGCTTCCAGCACCGATATGCCGAAATCAAATATCATTTCGGGCAAAATTTCAACGAATAATCCGGGTGCGGCGGCTGCGTGGATTAGCGGCGCAGGAGCACGCAGTAGCCCATGAAGTCCTGCCGGTGGCGGTCAAGGAACTCCCGGCCCGAAACCCGGGTGTTCACCCCCTTGTCCGGATCCAGCACCACCAGGGAACCCTGGTGGCGGCGGGCCAGGATGAAATGGAGCACGCCGTCTGTATCCGTGACCAAAAAGATGGCCTGGGAGGAGAGGTCCGGGCCAGGCGGGGGAAGGATGTCGCATTCCTCCTGGTACTGGCCGAAGGGCAGCCCGGCTAAGCGGTATTCCTCGGCGGTTTTGGCGTACACCTTGAACAGGTGGGCGTGGAGGATGCGCTGCACCGGGTTTTTACCCGGCACCGGGGAAGGGAGAGGGGTTTTTTGCACCAGCCGGGCGTCCACGCCCTGGGCCAGGGCGTACCGGGCCAGGTAGGCCGGGGTGGAGCCCAGGATGTAGGCGTGGCGCACGCGCCTGAAGATGGTCAGTTCCCTTTGCACGGAAAGCCCGCCTATGCCCAACTCGTGGAGGGCGGCCATGAGGCTTGCCGGGCCGCACGTGTTGATGCGCGATTGTTTCCAGACCACAGGTTTCATCGATTTCAGGCTATTGCCAGCCAAAAAACCGGTTTTCCCCAGGTTTTTCCGAAAAAAGCCGGGGGTGCCGTTGTTTATAAGCTCCTGTTTTGATTGCCATTCCATGGCAACTATCAGCTTTATGACAGACTTGAGTCACGTCCTGGCTGCTGTGGACACCCTGTTTTGCCGGGGTTAGCTTTCACTCGGTATCAGGGAAAATGGCCGATGGAGGGCCAAATGACTGCAATCTTGGGCCGGGCCGCCTGCCTGGCCGGGATTTTCGCCGTGCTGCTTTCCCTGTTTTCCTGCGCCGCCGTGGGAATCGGGAAACGCACGCCGGAAATCCTCCTGTCCGATATCGAGGTGGATCAGAGCACCCTGTTCGAGACCTCCTTCACCCTGTATCTGCGGGTGCTGAACCGGGGTACCGAGGAAGTGGTGTTAAACGGCGCGGAATGCGACTTCTACCTGGAGCGGACCCGCATGCTGGTGGGGCTCATGGACCAGCAGGAGGTCATTCCGCCCCGGGGCTCGGTGCTGGTGCCCATCTACGCCTACGCCTCCAACGTGGACATGGTACCCTACTTAGACGGCGTGATCCAGAGGGTCCAAGGCCGCAAGGGCCCGCGCAAGGTCTACTACCGGTTGAAAGGGGTGCTCTTCCGGGAAGGCGGATTCATGACGGGCGACCTGGAGTTCGACCAGCGGGGCCAGATCGCCCTGGAGGGCATCAACAAGCTGCACGAGAACCTGAAGGAGATGAAAGACGGCATGCAGGTGACCAACCGGCAGATGCAGCTCATCCCGGAATAGAGGCGGCCCGCGCTACCGGATGTCCATGCTGATGTCCACGGCGGACGCGGAGTGGGTGAGCGCTCCCACGGATACGAAGTCCACCCCCAGCCGGGAAAGGGCCGCCAGCCGGTCCGGGGTCACCTGGCCCGAAACCTCCACCAGGGCCCGGCCGGAGATTTTCTCCATGGCCTCGGCCACCATGGCGTCGTCCATGTTGTCCAGCATGATCACGTCCGCGCCCGCGGAAAGAGCTTCTTCCACCTGGGAAAGGGTTTTTGCCTCCACCTCCACGCGCAAGAGGTGGTGCAGGCCCTCCCGCGCTTTTGCCACGGCCTTTGCGATGGACCCGCACGCCGCGATGTGGTTGTCCTTGATGAGCACGCCGTCGAACAGGCCCATGCGGTGGTTTTTTCCTCCGCCCACCCGCACGGCATACTTTTCCAGCACGCGGAAGCCCGGGGTGGTCTTTCGGGTGTCCCTCACCTGGATGCGCAGCGATTCCGCCCGGGCCGCCCAGTGCCGGGCGCAGGTGGCCACGCCCGAAAGGCGCTGGAGAAAGTTCAAGGCCGTCCTTTCCGCGGTCAAAAGCGCCCGCATGTTGCCGGACACCGTGGCCAGCACGGTTCCGGCCTCCACCATGGCCCCGTCTTGGTGATGCGCGCAAAACTCCGCGTCTGGGTCCAGGCGCAAAAACACTCGGTGGGCGATGGGCAACCCCGCCGCCACCAGGGGCTCCTTGGCCAGGATCTTCCCCGTGCCCGTGGCGGTCGGGTCCACCAGGACGTCGGTGGTCACGTCGCCCGGGCCCACGTCCTCGGCCAGGGCCAGGGTGATAAGGTCCTCCACCCCGGCCACGGCCTCCCACTGGGGGGACCACTTCGTTTTCCCGTCACTGGGCATGAAACTCCCGCACCCTCGCTATGTTGGTCTTTAACCGCTCCTGCTTTTCCGCCAGTTCCTCCCGTTGAGCCTTCACCTTCTCCACCACCTCGGGAGGCGCCTTTTGCACGAACCCGGGGTTTGCAAGTTTCTTGTCGAGCTTGCCCATCTCGGCTTCGACCTTGGCGATGTCCTTGTCTATCCGGGCCAGTTCGCGGTCCCAGTCCATGACGCCTTCCAGCAGCACGTACACGGTGTGGCCCTGCACCAGGGCCGTGGCCGCGCCCTTGGGCCTGGCGGCTTCCATGGAAACCGAAAGCGAATCCAACCGGGCCAGGTTCTCCACCAGGCGGCTGTTTTGGGAAAGGGCCTCTACGGCCCCTTCGTCCGCGGGGTGGATCACCACGGAAAGGGTCTTGGCCGGCGGGATGTTCATTTCGCTGCGCACGTTTCGTATGGCCGTGACCAGTTCCATGACCAGGGCCATGCCTTGTTCCGCTTCCCTGTCCCTGGGCAGGGCCAGGGCCGGGAACGAGGCGCGCATGATGGAGCCCGAAGTGCCCGGCAGCCGGTGGTACAGTTCCTCGGTGACAAAGGGGATGAAGGGGTGGAGCAGGACCAGGATGTCGTGGAAGGTCCGGCGCAGGACGCCCAGGGTGGCCGCCCGCTCGGGGTCGCCCGCCTCCTTGTACAGCACCGGCTTGATGGCCTCCAGGTACCAGTCGCAGAACTCGTGCCACACGAACTGGTACAGCGCGCCCGCGGCCTCGTTGAACCGGTAGGCCTCCAGTTCCCGTTCCACGGTCTTGGCCACCTCGTCCACCCGGGAGAGGATCCACCTGTCCGGCAGGGAGGCGGGGGCGGGGGCCGCGGCCGCCGGGTCGCCCTTCATGCCCGAAACGTGGCCCAGGGTGAACCGGGCCGCGTTCCACAGCTTGTTGATGAAGTGGCGGTAGCCCTCCACCCGCTCCACGGAAAGCTTGATGTCCCGGCCCTGGGCCGCGAAGGCCGCCAGGGTGAACCTAAAGGCGTCCGTGCCCAGATCGTCCATAACGGACAATGGATCGATGACGTTGCCCTTGGACTTGGACATCTTCTTGCCCTCGGCGTCGCGCACCAGGGCGTGGATGTACACGTCCTTGAAGGGCACGTCCTCCATGAAGTGGATGCCCATCATCATCATGCGCGCCACCCAGAAGAACAGGATGTCAAAGGCCGTCACCAGCACCGACGTGGGGTAGAACCGGGAAAGTTCGGGCGTCCTTTCCGGCCAGCCCAGGGTGGAGAAGGGCCACAGGGCGGAAGAAAACCAGGTGTCCAGGACGTCGGTTTCCTGCTCCAGGTTCGCGTCCCCGCACGTGGGGCAGGCGTCCGGGTCCTCCATGGACACGATGAGCTCGCCGCAGGAAGGGCAGGTCCAGGCCGGGACCCGGTGGCCCCACCAGATCTGGCGCGAAATGCACCAGTCGCGGATGTTCTCCATCCACTCGTAGTAGGTCTTGGTCCAGTGACCGGGCACGAACACGGTCTTTTCCCGCTTGACCGCGTCCATGGCCTTTTCCGCCAAGGGCTTGGTCTTCACGAACCACTGCTTGGACAGGTTGGGCTCCACCACGGTCTTGCATCGGTAGCAGTGGCCCACCGCGTGGGTGTAGGGCTCCACGGACTTCAACAGCCCCTTGGCCTTTAAGTCCTCCACGATGCGCTTCCGGGCCGCGAACCGGTCCAGGCCCGCGTAGGGGCCGGCCTGTTCGTTCATGGTGCCGTCGTCCGCGATGACCTTCACCGAGGGCAGGTTGTGCCGCCGGCCGATTTCGAAGTCGTTGGGGTCGTGGGCCGGGGTGATCTTCAACGCGCCGGTGCCGAACTCCCGGTCCACGTAGGTGTCCGTGATGAGGGGGATCTCCCGGTTCATGAGGGGCAGGACGACCTTCCTGCCGTGGTCCGGGTAGCGCTCGTCCTCGGGATGCACGGCCACGGCCGTGTCGCCCAACATGGTCTCGGGCCGGGTGGTGGCCACCACCACGCCGCCGTCGCCATCCGCCCAGGGGTACAGGATGTGGTACAGCCCGCCTTCGCGGTCCTCGTGCTCCACCTCCAGGTCCGCCAGGGCGGTGCGGCACCGGGGGCACCAGTTGATGATGTAGTCGCCCTTGTAGATGAGCCCCTGGTGATAAAGCTCCACGAACACCTTGCGCACCGCCCGGGAAAGCCCCTCGTCCATGGTGAAGCGCTCCCGGGACCAGTCGCAGGACGCGCCCAGGCGTTTCAACTGGTGGATGATGGCGCCTCCGTATTCCTCGCGCCACTCCCACACCCGCTTTATGAAAGCTTCCCGGCCCAGCTCGTGGCGGGATTTTCCCTCGGCGGCCAACTGTTTTTCCACCACGTTCTGGGTGGCGATGCCCGCGTGGTCCGTGCCGGGCACCCACAGCACGTTGTCGCCCTTCTGGCGGCGGTACCGGCACAGGATGTCCTGCAGGGTCACGTTGAGGGCGTGGCCCATGTGCAGCTTGCCCGTTACGTTGGGCGGGGGAATGACGATGGAATAGGGGGGCTTGCCCGGCTCGGGGTCTCCGGAGAACAGTCCCTCACGCTCCCAGAACGCGTACCAGCGGGCTTCTGCCTCGGCCGGCTCGTAGGTTTTGGACAGTTCCGTTTGGCTCATGGTTCTCTACCCGTGTTTCCAAAAAACGAAGGCCGCCTTTTCCGGCAGCCCGCAAACAAAGGGGGACCGGATGCGGTCCCCCGTCAAAGGCGAACATCCCGCCGGGCTACTCTCCGGCAAGGGACTTTTTCAGCTTTTCGATCTCCCGGATGACGGCTTCCTCCACCGCGGCGGTGACGAGGTATTCCATCCGTTTTACCACCACCTTGCGCACTTCTTCGGCCACGCGGGTGGCGATGGCGGCCGGGTCCGGGTCCTCGGCTCCGGACAGGCCTTCTTCTGCCGGCGTATCCACCGCGATTTCGTCGGCGGAGCCGGAAAGGTCGATGCCGATGGAAAGGGTGTCCTCCTCCTCCCCGGCGTCGTAGCCGTATTCCAGTTCATCGTCCATGGCCCCTCCTCGCGTGTGGGGCCCGCTTTTGTTGCAAAGCGGAAAAAAGGTGCACCAACACTATTCGCAACAAGGGATTCATTCTGCACTTATGATAAAATCAGACCTGAAGATCACACTAACAGGCAAAAACCCGTGGTGTCAAGATTTTTGACAGGTGTGGACAGGGGAAAGCCCTTGTCTGGAGCAAGTTGCGTTCCGGGCGTGCAAGTTCTCCCTGGTTTTGCGTTCGTTCGCAGGATTTTACTATAACCCGGATTATTCACGAAGCCTGATTTCCGTGCTGGCAAGGC
>JAFDHW010000123.1 GCA_019308705.1 Deltaproteobacteria bacterium | reverse complement strand
AAAATGTCGCCGATGTCAGCATTCCTCAAAGAAACAGCGTGCATTTTTCATGAATAATTCGGGCTATTCTTCGCCGTCCTGGAGCGAAGCGTGGCGCAAGGGGCCGGTCACGGCTTCGCCGGTCCAAAGCGCACCCTGCGGGCGCCGGGGGAAACCCGGCGTTCTTTTTTCCGCGAAACCGAGGATCCCTGAAAAGGAGACCCCATGAACCTGGATTTCACCGGAGTGGGCAGCGTGGCGGAACTGGCCAAGAGCGTGGTGGAGCGCATTTGGCCGGAGCGCGCCACCGAGGCCGAGCGGGCCCGGGCGCAAATCGCCATCCAGGAGATGCTGGAAAAACGCGAGGCGCAAATACTTTCCGCGCAGCGCGACGTCATGGTGGCGGAGCTCACCCAGGGCGACGCCTACACCAAGCGGGCCCGGCCCACCATCGTGTACATGGGTCTTTGTTTCATCGGCCTGGTGCACGTAGTGCTTCCCGTAGCCGCCTGGGCGGTGCTCACGGCCACGGCCAAGCCCTTGGCCGCCATGCCGGACATTTCCCTGCCCGGCGAGTTTTGGGCGGCCTGGGGCGGGGTGTGCTCGGTCTGGGTGCTTGGCCGCACCCTGGAAAAACGCGGTGCCGGCGGAGCCGTTGGAAAGGCGGCCGCCCTTGTCACCGGGGGGAGGTTCCATGACTGAGCCCGCCTATCCCGAACTGGAGCGGCGTTACCAGGCTTTGTGCAGCCATCTTTCGCGCATCGCCCGCGCCTCGGCCTGTGAAAGCCCCCGGGAACACTGCGCCGCCCGGCGGCGGAAAGGAAGGAGACCGACGGATGGAACCCATTCCCGGCCTGGGCCAGCTGGGCGCCTTTTTTCATCATTTCGGGGCTGTGGGCCTGCTTCTTTTGCTGGTTGTGTGGATCGGCCTGCAGAACCTCCTGGCGGACCAGCGTTTTCGTGACGCGGAGTGCCGGCACCATGGCCGGCTGGGCCGGCTCATCAAGGAAATGCGCGAGGCCGAGGACCGCCATCGGGAAAACCTTTTGGAGCTCACCAGGAAGCACGAGGTGGAGGTGGGCCGCATCCTGGCCGAGCACAAGGGCTACATGCAGCGGCTGGGCGGCATGTACGAGGCCAACGTCCGCCTGGTGAAATCTTACGAGGCTGCGGTTTCGCGCTGGGAGAAACTCACCTCCGAGGTCATGGACGTGATCAGCTTGAACACGCAGACGCAGACGCGTCTGGCCGACTCCATCAAGCACAACGATTTTTGTCCGCTGGTACGGGAAAAGGGGCCCAACCGATGAGCAGACTGGAGCGCGCGGCCATGCGGGGCCGCCTGGCGGAAGCGAGGAAGCGGAAAAAGGCGCTGGTTCGGAAGTGCGAATACTTGGCCGACGGCGTCCGGCAGGCCTTGAACCCCGCGCTGGACGGGGTGGAGTCCATGGACGTGGACCGCGCTTTTTTCCAGATGGGCGAGCTCTCCGACGCCTGGGCGGAAATGCTGGCCGTTTCCGTGCGCATCGCCCGTCTGGAGAAGGAGCTGTCCTGATGGCCGCCAAGCCCGACATTTCGGCCCTGCGTCCGGAGGCCCGGCGGCTTTATGTCCAGGGCTCGTCCATCAAGGCCGTGGCCTCCACCCTGGGTGTCTCTCCCTCCACGGTCAGCCGGTGGAAGGCCGAATCCTCGCCCGGGGGCAAGAAGCCGGACGGCTGGGACCTGGCGCGGCGAGACCGCCGTAGCGTGGCCGAGCGGGTGGCCGACCTGTTCGAGGAGGCCCTGGCCTTCACCGAGGCCGCCCCTCCGGCCGAGCGCAAGGCCCACCTGGACCATTTGATCAAGATAGGCGGCCTTTTGGAGAAGTTGGACAAGGCCGAACAGGCCCGCCAGGTGGCGGACAGCGTGGAACAGACCGTCCGCCGCGCCGGCCTGTCCGAGGAATACGCGGAGAAGATCCGGGCCCGCATCCTGGGCATGGGCGGCTGAACAAGGGATGTGCGAAGGCCTTTCTTGATCAAAAAGGAGAAGACACGACGTGCGGAACCCCGAGACTCCGAAATCGGTCCTGCTTCCTTACCAGCTCGCCTGGGTCAATGACCCATCGCCGGTCAAGGTGGTGGAAAAGAGCCGCCGGGTGGGCCTGTCCTGGACCGAGGCCGCGGATTCGGTCCTCTACGCGGCCAACGTTTCGGGCGGGGACGTCTGGTACGTGGGCTACAACCGGGAAATGGCGGAGCAGTTTCTTTCCGACTGCGCCTTTTGGGCCCGCGAGTTCGACCGGGCCGCGGAAGAGGACGAGGCAGGTTCCGAGTCCCTGCTCCAGGACAAAGAGGGGGACATCTACACTTACAGGATCAAGTTCGCTTCGGGCCACCGGGTTGCGGCCCTGTCTTCCCGGCCGTCCAACCTGCGTGGCAAGCAGGGCAGGGTGGTGCTGGACGAAGCGGCGTTCCACGAGGATTTTTCGGAGCTGTTGAAGGCGGCGATGGCCACCCTCATGTGGGGTGGGTCCGTGCGCATCATCTCCACGCACAACGGCGCGGACAACCCCTTCAACGCCCTGGTGTGTGACTGCCGTGCCGGCAGGCTTCCCTACAGCCTCCACCGCGTCACCTTGGACGACGCATTGAAGGACGGCCTGTATAAACGCATCTGCCTGGCAACGGGAAGGGAATACACGGTCAACGCCGAAAATCGGTGGCGAAGGGAGCTTTACGCCTCCTATGGCGAGGCTGCGGCCGAGGAACTGGACTGCGTGCCTTCGAACACGGCCGGGGCTTTTTTGTCTTCGGACCTGGTGCGTTCCTGCATGGAGCCGGGGGTGCCCGTTCTGCGCTTTTCCTGCCCGGACGGCTTTGCCCAGCGGCCGGACTTTGCGCGGCAGCAGAGGGCTGCGGACTTCTGCCGGGACGAGATCGCGCCCGTGCTGGAGGGTTTGGATCCGAACCGGCCTTGTTACGCGGGTGAGGATTTCGGCCGGTCCGGGGACCTCACCGTGGTCCCGGTCATCCAGGAAATTGGCGCGTTTTCGTTTCGCACGGTTCTTCACCTGGAGATGCGCAACACCCCTTTCAGGGAGCAGGAGATGATCCTGCACTTCATTTTGAGCCGGCTGCCCCGGTTCTCCGGCGCGTCTTTGGACGCCCGGGGAAACGGCCAGTACCTGGCGGAACGCACGGCCCAGGTTTTTGGGGGGTGGCGGGTCTGTCAGGTGGCGCTTTCCCGGCCCTGGTACTTGGAGAACATGCCCCCGTACAAGGCGGCTCTGGAGGACAAGAGCATCAAGCTTCCCCTGGACCCGGACGTGCTGGACGACCACCGTGCGCTTCGCATGGAAAACGGCGTGGCCAAGGTGCCGGAGGGCGCCCGCACGCGTGGCCGGGACGGCCATCCCCGCCACGGCGACAGCGCCATTGCCTACGCCCTGGCCTGGCATGCGGCGAGAACCGGCGAATCCGCCCCCCTGGAATACGAATCCACGGGCGCGGCCCGGACCCACCAGGTCATGCAAGGGTTCGTATAGCCCGGCGCCCGCCCGTTCCGGCACGCGCAAGCCGGCTTTTTGGCCTGAACGAACCAAACCCGCAACCCACCAAGAAGGACGGATCCATGGCCGACGACCAGACGAAGACGGGGTTTCCCGGGGGCGAGGTGGCGTCCATTCCCCGGGACCACGAGCTTTTCACGGGTTTTTTGAGGCGCCTGGAGAACCCGGACCCTGTGGTGCTTTCCCGGGGCGGGGGCAGGGGCATTAAGCTCTACGACCAGGTGGCGGCGGACGCCCACGCGGCCAGCGTGTTGAACACGCGCTACTTGGGCGTGGCGGGTCTGGAGTGGGAGGTGGTGCCCGGCGGAAACGCCTCTGCGGACGCGGCGGCCGCGGACCTTGCCGCGCGGTGCCTGCTTTCCATCAACTTTTCCCAGGCCGTTGCCGAGCTCATGGAGGCGGTGCTCTATGGGTTCAAGGTCGCGGAGATTCTCTGGGAGGTGCGTGAGGGCTGCGTGGTTCCGGCCAGGATCGTGGGCAAGCATCCCCGGCGGTTCGTGTTCACCGCGAATCGCGAGCTTCGGCTTCTCACCCCTTCGCATCCCGTGGAGGGCGAGGCGGTGCCGGACAGGAAGTTCATCGTGTTTTCCTGGGGCGACAGCGACAATCCTTACGGCCGCGCCCTTGGCCGCAGCCTGTGGTGGCCGGTGTGGTTCAAGAAGAACGGGATCAAGTTCTGGCTCACTTTTCTGGAGCGGTTCGGCCAGCCCACGGTGGTGGGCACCTATCCGCCGGGCACGCCTCCGGACCAGCAGCGCGCGCTTATGGATGCCATCCGCGCCCTGCAGAACGAGACCGGCGTCAAGATGCCGGACACCATGAAGCTTTCGCTCATGGAGGCTTCGCGCCGGGGCGATGCCACATACGAGGCTTTGTGCGCGTACATGGACGCCCAGGTGTCCAAGGCGGTTCTGGGCCAGACGCTCACCACGGAGGTGGGTTCCGCGGGCTCCTACGCGGCGGCCAAGGCTCACGACAAGGTGCGGCGCGACTTGGTCAAGGCGGACGCGGATCTTCTGGCCGAGGCGCTCAACACCACGCTCATCGCCTGGATCACCTTTTTCAACTTTCCGGATGCCGCCAGGCCCGGCCTGTGGTTCAAGGCCGAGCCCGAGGAGAGCTTGGACGCCCAGTTGGTCCGGGAAATTTCTTTGGTCCGCGACCTGGGCATCGAGGTTCCGGCCTCGTATTTCCGGAAGAAGTACGGTCTTCCCGTTCCGGAAGAGGGTGAGCGGCGCGCTGGGGGGTAAACCCTTTTCACCGGGCGGGGCTCAAGCAGGCGGCGCGCGACTCATAATCCGCGGCCGTGCGGCCCCGCCCGGTGGAAGCTGGAAGGGGCGGCCATGTACTTGAACGTCCGCATAAAGGGTCTGGACCGGGCCATGGAGTCCCTGTCCTTCTTTCGCGTCCGGCTGCAAAGGACCGCGCCGCTCATGGAGGAGATAGGCCGCATCCTGGAGGTTTCGGTGCGGCACAACTTCGCGGCGGGCGGGCGGCCGCGGCGCTGGGTTCCCAGCAAACGGGCCCTGCGGGAGGGAAACCTCACCCTGGTGGACACCGGTCTTTTGGCGTCGTCCATCAGCTCCTGCGCCAGGGATGGCGAGGTTTCCGTGGGCACGGACGTGCCCTATGCCGCGGTGCATCAGTTCGGCGCGCGCGCGGGTTCTTTGGGCCGGGCCGTGGTCCGAAGCCGCCGGCGCCTGGCGAACGGCCGCCTTGCGCCCGGCCGCCGGCGGGTCGTCCCCATTCCCTTTGGGGATATCCCCGCGCGTCCTTTCCTCGTGGTCCTGGAGGAGGACAAGGCCGCCATTGTCGAGGCTGTGAACCGCTTTCTGGAGCCCGGGTAACCAAAACCGCTACCCAGGGGGAAAGGTTTTTCAGAACCGTTTTCTTCCGCGTTTCCGAACGGGGGCAGCATGGATTTCAAGGGATTGGACGACTGGGTGGAGATTTTTGCGGGCGGGCCGCAGACGGATTCCGCGGGCCGCACGCACGACGGGGATGTGCTCATTGACCGGGCGTTGGCTTCTTTTGATCCGGCGCGGCACGAGCCGCCCCTGGTGGTGGGTCACCCGGTCCACGACGCCCCGGCTTACGGCTGGGTGCGGGAGCTTAGGGCGGATGTGAGAAACGGCGTGCGGGTGCTTTTGGCCCGTTTTCGCCAGGTGGCTCCGCAGTTGGCGAAACTGGTGGCGGCGGGCGCGTACAAGAAGCGGTCGGCGGCCTTCTACCCGGACGGCGCCCTGCGCCACGTGGGTTTTCTTGGGGCCGCGCCTCCGGCGGTGAAGGGCTTGGCGGATGTGGCCTTTGCGGGCCCCCCGGACCCGGTGTTCCTGTTTCTGGAAACTCCAACGAGAGGTGAGGACATGAGCGTGAAGGACAGGTTGAAGACGTGGTTTGCCCGCGCCGTGGACGAGCTGCCCGAGGCGGAGCTTTCCCCGGCGTTTTCCGAGGCGGACCTTGCCCGGGCCAGGGAGGAGGCTGCCGCGGCGGCCCGGGCCCAGGCTTTGGCCGAGCAGGCGAAGGAGGACAAGCGGACCAAAATCCGGTCCGTGGTGGATGCGGGCCTGGCCGCGGGGAGGATTCTTCCGGCCTGGTGCGCGGCGGGGCTTTCCTCCTTCATGGAGGCCCTGCCCGAAGGCCCCGAGGCTGGGTTTGCGGGCTGCGGCAAGTCGCCTTTTGTCTGGTTTTGCGAGTTTTTGGGCTCGCTGCCCAGGTCTGTGCCTCTTGACGAGGAGACGGTCACGGCCGCGGCCGACCCTGCGCCTTCGGGCGATCCCGGCGCGGCTCTTGCGGCGCTGGTCCGGGCCAGGCTGGCAAGGGACCCGGGCAAGACTTACGCGGCGGCCTTTGCCGAGGTCCGGGCCGAAAACCCGGGCCTGGCTGCGGAGTACGCCGCCGAGATCCTTTCGGAATCCCGCGGATAGGTTTTCGCGCCCAACACGGAGCACACGAGGAGGAAACGCATGGCAACGGAAAACAAGATTCTGGACTTCACGTACGAGGCGGCGGAGGACCTTTCCAACGACCGGTATCGCATCGTGGTGCTGGACCCCGCCACGGGCAAGGTAAGGCGGCCTGACTCCGCCGCGGAGATGCCCCTGGGGGTGCTTCAGAACGCGCCCGCCGCCGGCGCCGGAGCCGTGGTGCGTCTCATGGGCGTGTCCAAGGTGGTCCTGGGCGAGACGGTGGCCGTCAACGAGTGGATCAAGCTGGAGTATGTGTCCGCCGAGGACGCGGGCAAGGCCCTGGACGCGGACGCCGACATGGACCTGGCCCTGGGCCGCTGCCTGTCCGGCGGCGGCGAGGACGAGTTGGGCGAGATCCTGCTCTCCGGCGCCGTGCACCAGGTCACCGTGGTCTAACCCGGATTCTTCATGAGCAATTTTGCCCGAGATCGAATTTTTCGTTAGTTTCAATCCGTTGGAGCTGTTTTTCGGGTCTTGCGCCAAAGACGGTCTG
>JAFDHW010000122.1 GCA_019308705.1 Deltaproteobacteria bacterium | reverse complement strand
CCGTCTGCCTGAAATCAGACAAAAAGGAGTATCGCCGCGGGAATCCGCAAAACCTTTGCACAAAAATTTGCAGAAACCCGGCGGGCTGCTCCGGTTCCCGGGCCGGCCCTGTGGGGTCTGCAAAGACGCGGCCCGGGCATGCTGCTATGGACGGTGAAGTTGGTTGATGAAAAGCCCCACATCCCCAAAGCCGCGGCCTTCCAGGCTTTCCGGGACCAGCCCCCACCCGCGCACGTGATGCCCGGAATGGTCATGGACTGCCTTGGCCCGGCCTGAGGAAATCAGACTTTTTAACAGAGCTGGCGACATTATTATCTTATTTTTAATGAAATGTCTAGGGGCATTAACTAATTGAAAAAACAGTATTTTCGCCTATAACGCAAAAACGCCGCAAAAAAATCTGCACCACTGGATTCCTCCGTACAGCGGAACCCCGAAAAGAATCCGACCGCCCATTGATCCGGCGCCTTCCCCCGCTTCGTCCCCGTTTCGCGGGCCGCGGGTCCCACCCCACGATGTAGCGGCCATGCACCCGCCAAGGAGTTGCGTAGGCCGGGCATTCGCGCCAGGCCGGAAAAACGGGCAAGCGATCAGGCTGCCTTCAGGAAAAAGGCCAGGCAGGCACCCCGGAATTTTTCAAACACCGGAGCAGATATTTTGTTGGCTTGGTTCCACGGGGGGCGCTGGAATGAAAAAAAGCGGATAAGCAACGGGTTGACCGGAAGGGGAAAACAAGCCCGGTGGTCAAAAGAAATGCACGGAGATGAAAAAGGGCTCTATAGGCGAAGATAAAGGCGGGGATGGGCCGTACGCCATGGCATGGCCCGGGGCCGATCGTGAGGAAGCCCTAAAACGTGGACATGTTGTTGCTGGTATCGCGGAAATCTGCGTTCACGTCCCAGGTCAGTTTGATGATGCCTCCCGTCCAGTTTCCAGAGCCGGGATCGATGTTGATGCCCTGGAGGACCAGGGGGCCGTAATCCAGCGCGGTGCCTGGTATCAGCACGTTTTCCACCGCGATGGTTCCTTGTATGGTGAAGTCATTGATCACGTGGGTGCCGGAAGCATCGGTGAAAACATCCAGGGTGGAGCCCATTTCCGGGCGGCCGATGCGGGCAAAGCCGGAGCCGGGGCCCGGGTTCGTCCAGTCCGAGGTGTTGACCCAAATGTGATTATTACCATCGTTGTAGTAGGTATCGGTAAACGTCCCCGTGAGGCTCTGCGAGATGTATACGCCTTGAAAGCTGAGGCCGTTGCCGGTTCCCTTTCGAAGGGTCACGGCGTCGATGTCGAACTCCAGCTCGGAGTCGAGCCACCAGGTCCACTGGGTGCCGTTTACGATTTCACACTTGTAGTTTCCCGGGAAACCGTCGCCGGCCACGGTGGGGACCACGCGCATGGTGGGCCGCATGGCGTTGTCATGGGGGATATACAAGTAGAGGGCGGAATTCCGTTGATGCACGTTGGTGAGGGTAAGCTGCCCCAGGTTGACATGGTTCCAGTACACATCGGCCCGCAGGTTGGGGGTTTGCAAAAGGTCCTGGTATCCGTCGGGAAACAAGAGCCTGACCACGGTTTCCCTTCTTGGATCGGGGTCGTACTGCCACCAGCTATTGTACCCGACCGGACCGCCGGCTATGAATCCGGTGTTCAAAAGCAGGTATCCATCGTTGTTCTGGTACGGCAGGTACAACCTGATGGCGGCGGGATCGTTGGTTCGGGTGAAGAAATCCAGCATCACGGGCCCGCCCCTCACGCCCGTAGGGTTGCCGACGCGGGCCCGGGTTCCTGTGCCGGAGGGGCTGTAGATATTGATGTTGTCCAAACGGAGGCGCTTGGTGGTATTGACCTGGATGAATCCGTCGGTGGTGCCCAGCTCGAAGATGGCGGCGATGCCCACCTTGGCCTGCACCTGGGCCAGTTCGTCCTGTCCCAGCACGTCCATGGACGCGGAGGCGTCCGCCCCCCCCGAAAGCCCCGCGGTCCACGAAAAGGCAAAGACCAGCATCCATACCGCGAGCAAGGTTTTTGAGGTCTTTGCCGGGGATTTCACTTTGCGTCACCAAATCTCTGCATTCAGGTTGACCATGGAGTCGTTGAAATGGATCCACCAACCCTCCCCGGGAATGTGGGAGTTGACGGTGGCTCCCGGATTGACCGCCCGGATATCGTTCACCACCTGGGTTCCAGCCATGTTCCAGACCTTGGTGGCCAGGGAGAAGTAAAAATCCGTGGTTGTGCTCCTGTCCCCCTGGTTCGGGCCCGTGGAACCGTAAACCTGGTGCCACACGTCCTTGGTGTAGGGGGTGATGGTGGTGACGAGAGCACTCACGGGGTCGAACTGCCATGCCCGGTGGGTGTTCACCGCCATGGGCAGGGAAGAAAGGCCCGGGACCACGCCATAGATTCTGCCGTCCAGGCTGATGCGTTCGATGCTCCCGACGCCGGTGCCGGTGGTCCCGTCCGGGGTGAAGTCGAAAATGCCCTTGCAGTCGTCGGTGCCGAACCGGAGGAACAGGAAGTTGGGGTTGGCGGACCGGAGATTGTCATAGGCCAACTCCACGCGCACGCCGTTCAAGTTCATGAAATACCCGTGGCCGCCGAAAACCACCCCGTCACCCCCGTCGGACAGCATTATGTCCCAATCGGGATTGAAGTGGCCGTCGTAGGCGTGGCCGTCGTTGTAATACCCCAGGGCCACCCGGGAAACCCGGACGCCCTGGAACACGAGGTCCGCGTCGAACTTCAGAACCGCGGCGTCGAGATACACGTTGTTGGCGGCGTTACCATTGACGGAGATGCTTCTGGCTTCGATGTCGAAATGGAAAATGGACTGGGCGCTGACTTCCTGGAGTTCGTCGTCGGAAGCCACCATGAGCTGGCCCACGGCCACCAGGGGCATGCAGATCAAAAACAGGGCCACCAGGGTCCAGGCGATTTTGCCCTTGTCCTCCAAGAGGCGGCTGGATTGGGTTTGGTCCTTGTCCGGCATGGAAACCTCTTGACGTCCCTCAGGGGCCTTTCAATCCAAGGCCATGACTATCCTGCAATAAGTATGCAAATTCCATACCCCGGACGGCGCATGGATCAAGGCGGTTGGGCCCGGGAAGGCCGGACGGCCGTCAGGCCAGGCGATAGTAGCGATCGGGCGATTGCCCGCCCAAAACCCGGCCGCGGCGGCGGGCAAAGGAACCCGCCGAACGCTTCCGGATAAGGGGCATTTTTCCTCGGACACGGCAAATTTATCCCAGGCCCAATCCCTTTTGGATCCACAGCCGCGCCGGAGCCGGAACAAGCCCGCGATTGACCGCGAAGGCCGCCACCCACCCGGAAACGGCGAGGAAATCCACCAGCAAGATGGCGGCCCGGTACGGACGCCGGGGAACGCCCGCCAGATAATAGGCGCCCACCAGGCAAAGACCGGCGCCAAAAAGGCAACCCGCCCCCGCCCGGAGCATCCAGGGGGCGGGAACGAAGGGAGAAGCCGCCAAGCCCGCAAAAAGGCCGGCCAGGGAAAAAACCACCAACCTGGACCCGAACCGGTGGTAAAGATTGCACTCTCCCACGCTGAGGTCCCCCGCCTCGTCCCCCATGTCCTTCAGGGGGACCACCACGGAGGCGAACCAGAACAGCAGGAAGAAAAACCAGCCTTTGGACCCAGCGCCCCGAATGTGAATATGACCCAAAACCATGGGAATGGTCAAGCCCATACTGACAATAAGGATGGAAAAAGGAGGATGGTTTTTCAAACGCGGCCAGGGGGAGGAATAGGCCCACCCCAAAAGGGGAATGGCCAGGTAAAGGGCCAGGGCTTCGGAGGAGGCGGCGACCAGGAAGGGGTAGGCCAGGGAGCCGGCGAACAGGAACCAGGCATAGTTTCTGGCCCGGGCAGGTGTCACCCGCCCCGAGGGAATGGGCCGTCCGGGCTTGTTGACGCGGTCGTTCTCCCTGTCCGTCCAGGCGTTGTACACGTAGCAGAAGTTTGCCGAAAAGCCCGTGACCAAAAGGGCGGATGCCAGCGAAGCCCAGGTCGCGCCGCCGGCCAGTTCCGCGCCCAGCAGAAAGGAAAAAAAGGCGATAACGGCCGCGTCCGCCCGGAACAACCCCAGGTAGGCCAGCACGGTTTCCAAGAGCTTTGAGGGCGTCACTTTTCCTGTCCTGCCGAGGTTGTCGGGCCGGCGAACCCGAACAGATGGGGATACTCCAGGGGCCGGATCAGCGCGTGCTTGGGCGTGTTGGGCGCAAACACCAGCCGGCCCGGAACCGGCCGGGGCCCCAATTTTTCTTCGAACCCCATCCATATGGGCGCGGAAACGGCGAACTGAACGAACAACACGGCGGAAAGCACGGCCACGGGCCAGGGCGAGGGCGCCGCCCAACGCCACAAAGCCATGCGTGTTCCCAGGGCGGCGGCGAACCCCACGGCCAAACCCAGGGCCGCCAGGTCAAAGGGCGTGTGGTACCACCCCCTGGCAAGGGACAGCGCCACGAACGCGCACCAGGCGGCGGCGCCGGCGGCGGCGGAAACCATCCAGGCCCCGCGGCCCCGCTTCATGGCTCCTGCCCGAATCAGGTACAGCACCGTCAGCAGGCTGAAGACGAGCACGTAGACCAGGGTGAGGAACGGCTGGATGCTGAGGGAGGTGGCCACCCGCACGAATCCCTCGGTGTGCCCCTCGGGCACGAACCACAACGTGGCGTACAGGTTGACGATGCCGATGGCCAACAGCGTCATGACCAGGGTTCTTTTCCACCTGCGGGTGAGGAAATACGAAATCGCGCAGACCCCTGCGGTGATGATGAGGCCTTCCAGGCCCACGGGCACATTGTGGGGCTGGAGCAGGGAAAAGGTCAGCACGTCCCGCAAAATCAAAAGGGGGGGGCCGATGTGGTATTCCAGGGCCATGTGGGAATGGGTGACCCAAGCGTACAAGGGGGCTCCGAGCACGGAAACGATGCCGTAGAACACCCACAAAAGCCTCTGGGGCCGGATGCCCGAGGCCAGGTGCATCATGAAGACCATGGTCATCATGACACAGACGAACCACAGAACCTGGTGGGCCGCCACGTAGAAGCTGAACTTGGGCGGTATGTCGAAAAAGGAGGTTTCCACGTAGCTGCGGAACAGGGAGACACCCACCAGGAAAAACGGCGCGAAAAACTGGACCCAGAACCAGGCGCCGCCGGTGCCCGGCTCCAGGTCCATGATTCTGGAATAAAGCCTTTTGATCATCGTCACCCGGTGGTCACGAGGGAATGTTTTTCGTGCTTCCTGATTGTATTCTTTTTACCCCACAGAAGTCCCCCTGTCCACAGCGCTGCGGATTGCCCCGGAGCGTCGCAGGGCTTGTCGGGGCTTGCGGGCACGGTCTTTTCCCATTCCGGGGCAGGCCCGGTTCCGGCTGTTGCCCCTATTCACCGCCGACGGTTCTTTCGCGATCCAGCGGGCAAAAAGGACGAAGCTTCCACATTTCTTCAAAGATTAAAAGGCGCGCTCTATAAAAGCCTTTATTCCTCCTGGAAAATCCATGTGTTTATAAGCACCTGACCGGACAATCCTATTGTATGCCTTTCCATAAAAACGGATATTTGCATAGCTGAATAATTTCTTGAATTCTGTATCATCAATTCCAGAGAGATTATTGCATGGAACTTCGTAAGGTATATTGTAATAATAATTATTTATATTTTTTTCCATTATTTCGAACAATTTTGTTCCAGGAAATGCCCTAACCGCCATAAAGCTGGCAAAATTTAAATCAGATTCACATGCAAAATTTATTGTATCTTTCATTTGACTAATGCTCTCATTGGGAAAACCCAACATGAAAAATCCATTTACCGTGATACCAATAGATCGCGCATAGCTTATGATTTTTTTGGCATTTTTCAAGTCCAAATTCTTTTTTATATAATTTTGCATGAATTCATTTCCTGTCTCTATAGCAACGGACATAAAATATACGCCTGCATCTCTCAACTTCATTAATGTAAGCTTATCTAATAGATCAATACGAAGCCCAATGGGTAGACTTATTTTAATCTTCAGGCCATTATCAATTATCATGTCGCAAATCTTGTGAAGCCTGGAAATATCAGAATTGAAAATGTCATCATCAATCTGAATTTCCCGGATTCCGTATTCATTGCGATAGTGAGCCATCTCCTTGAACACATGCTCTGCTGATCGAAATCTTGTCTTTTTGCCGAAAATTTTGTGGCAGAAGATGCACCGGTAAGGGCAACCCCGGGAGGTGAAAATGTTCATGTACCTTTCGGGCCGGAGATAGGCTGTCCTGGTCTGCCTCCAGTACCGCGGCAGGTCCACGAGGTCCCAGGCAGGCAAGGGCAACCGGTCGATGTCTTCGATAAAACCAGGGGAAGGGTTGACGACCAGGTCCTTGCCCGCGAGCCGGGAAACGCCCGGAACCCGGCCGGGATCGCCGCCATTCTCCAGCGCTTCCAAAAGCCGTGCGAAAGTCCATTCCCCCTCCCCTTGCACCACGAAATCCACCTTGGGGTCACCCAGGACGTTCCCGGGGGCGCAGGACGGATAGGCGCCTCCAAACACCACCTTGCACCCAGGCCTCTTTTCCTTGGCCAAACCCGCCACAAAATGGGCGGATTCGCGCTCCACCGCATTGGCGCTCACCCCCACCACCCGGGGGGCAAACGCATCCAGGGCCTTCTCAAGGTCCTTTATGCCCCCCTTTAACCGCAGGTCCACCAGGGCCACCTCGTGGCCTTTCTTTTCCCTGAGATAGGAAGCCAAATACATGACGCCCAGGGGCGGACTCACCAGAAAGGATTTCATCCAGGTGGGGAAGGCCTTCACCAGAAGCACTCTGCTCATTACCAGAAACCTCGTCCGGAGGAGTGACCCCCTTGCAAAAACGCCTTTGGAGAGCCAACGGAAAGCCGATTCGAATCTTATGCATCTTTCGGAAATTTATAACCCGAATCATTCATGAAAAATTTCACCGCATAAAATATTTATCCCGGATTATTCACGAAGCCTGATTTCCGTGCTGGCAAGGCTAGAGGGGTGAAGGCGTACTTTGGTACGCCGAGCCCCGATAACGCGGCCAGCGCGGAAAT
>JAFDHW010000121.1 GCA_019308705.1 Deltaproteobacteria bacterium | reverse complement strand
GGGATTTCGTGGAAGGCGACGGGTCGTCCGAAGAGGTGGACGTGGTTAAGGACTACAAGGAGCGCCTGACAAAGGACATCGTGCTCAAGAAACCCCTGCGCGTGGGCGTGGACGCGGGAAACGGCACCGCGGGAGTGGCCGCCGTGCCCATCCTGCGCGCCATCGGCTGCGAGGTGCACGAGCTTTTCACCGAGCCGGACGGCACCTTTCCCAACCACGAGCCCGACCCCACGGTGGCGGACAACATGAAGCACCTGGTGGACCTGGTGCGCAAGCACAAGCTGGACGTGGGCATCGGGTTCGACGGCGACGGCGACCGCATCGGGATCATCGACGAGAACGGCCACATGATCTACGGCGACCAGCTCTTGATCATCTTCGCCCGGGACATCCTCTCCCGAAAGCCCGGAGCCGTGTTCATCTCCGAGGTCAAGTGCTCCCAGACCATGTACGACGACATCGAGAAGCACGGCGGCAAGGCCATCATGTGGAAGACGGGGCACTCGCTCATCAAGGGCAAGATGAAGGAAGAAAAGGCCGACCTGGCCGGCGAGATGAGCGGGCACATGTTCTTTGCGGACCGCTACTACGGGTTTGACGACGCCACCTACGCCGCCTGCCGCTTGGTGGAGATCATGTCCAACACGGGCAAGACCATAAACCAGCTCCTCGACGGCGTGCCCGAAACCTTCTCCACCCCGGAGATCCGCGTGGACTGCCCGGACGACGAGAAGTTCGACGTGGTGAAAAAGGTCACCGACTACTTCAAGTCCCACAACTACGACGTCATCGACATCGACGGCGCGCGGGTGAAATTCGAAGGCGGGTGGGGCCTGGTGCGCGCCTCCAACACCCAGCCCGTGCTGGTCCTGCGCTTCGAAGCCTTGTCATCCGAACGCCTGGAGGAAATCAAGGGCCACGTGGAACGCGTGGTGGCCGAGATGCGGCGGTAGGAGTTTTGGGGAACCTTTGGAACAAGGTTCCCCCTTCCCGAACATGCTTCCGGTTCGCGGGAGCGCTTCGCATTCCCTTTGCGCCCTCACTTCCTGCTTGCCTGTTTTGGCTCCCCCTCCCGGCATTTCGTTCGTGGTACTCCGCGTGGGCCGGGACTCCGTCCGTTCCCGTCCCCGGCCGCGAATCTCGTCAAAAATACCACGTCGCCCACGCGTAGGCGGCCTGGGGCGGGGCGGTGGAGAGGGATGTGCCGGGGATGGTCCAGCCACCGTATTCGGTGCCCGAACCGCCCCAGAAGAGGTTGGCGCCCAGGGTGACCTGGAGGTTCTGACGGGCGCTGTACTCCACGCGGGGGAGAAGCGCGCCCGAGGGGTCGGCCAAGTTGTTGATCATGGTGAGGTAAAGGTTCACCAGGGGATGGGCCTCCATCTGCACGGAGCCGGCCAGGTAGGTGGAGCCCAGGGAGTGGAGTTCGCCGTATTCAAGGCGGCGGGCGACGGCCGGCTCCATGGTGTCCGTGGCGTAGTCGTTGTCCAGAAGCGTGTTGTGGTAGAACTCCAGAAGCCCGTAGAAATTCTTTCCCTTGTACATCCAGGAGCGGTCCAGGTTGGCCACCACCGCGGCGTAGGTGTCCTTCTGGTCCACGCCGGGCGGGGCGGGTTCGTCGTGCAGCACGCCCCACACCAGGTCCGCCCGCCAGGTGGAGGCGCCCAGGTAACCCGAGGCGCCCGCGCCCACCACGGTATCCTCGAAGTGCCGGGAGGCCAGCACGTCCACCTCCAGGCCGGCCACGGGAAAACGCGCCTTGGCGGCCACGGAGGAATAGTCCGGAGAAAGGTCGCCGTCCGGGTCCCTTCGGGGCACGTAAAGGAACTGGAGGTTCATCCCGGTCTGGGGGATCAATTCCACGAACACCATGTCGTCGCCGGTCTTGTAGTCCCGCTCCACGTTGGTGGGAGAAAAGGGGTTAAACAGGTCCATGGGGTTGAAGATCAGCCCGTTGCCCAGGGTCACGGCCTGGCGGCCCACGCGGACGTTGCCCCAGGTGGGGTTGTACGCCAGGCACAGCCGGTCGATACGGTGGTACCAGAGAAAGTCCTCATCCTCGTCCAGGGTGGCGGTGAGGTCCAGGGCCCGGGTGTCGTCGTCCACGCTCCCGCCGGGGATGACCGGCGAGCCGGCCAGGGCCGGGGAAACCGCGGCCAGGCCGGACAGGCTCTCGCGGGTGTCTCCGCCCGTGGCGGCGTTCACATAATGCACGGTAAAGGAAAGGCGGTTCTCCAGGGGCATGTCCCACTTCAAGCGAAGCTCCCCGGCCCAGTCGTGGAGGGTGTCGCCGCCCGCGGGGGAGTACACCGAGCCTTCCTCGGGCTCCGAAACCCGGCCGCGGGCCCGCAGGTGGCCGCTCCAATAGCCCGGGAGGTCTTCCAACAGGGGCTGGGCGGAACCGGGATGCGGCAGCAGGAGCAGCATTGCGGCAAGCGCAAGACAAGCGTCTCGGATTCTCATGCCTTGGTCTCCTCCTTTTCCACCCGCCCGTCCTTCAAATGCACCAGGCGGCGGGCGAATTCCATGACCATGCTGTCGTGGGTGGAGAAGATGAAGGTGACCCGGCGCTCCGTGTTCATTTTGCGCATTATCTCCAAAAGGCCCCGGCCGGTCTTGGAGTCCAGGTTGGCGGTGGGCTCGTCGGCCAGCACGATGGCGGGGTTGGAGACGATGGCCCGGGCCACGGCCACCCGTTGCTGCTGGCCGCCGGATAGCTGGGCGGGCCGGCGGTTGTACATGCCGGAAAGGCCCACTTCGTCCAGCACCGCCCGGGCGCGGGACCTGCGCTCCGAGGCGGGCACCCCCTGGAGGAGCATGACGAACTCCACGTTCTCCTCGGCGGAGAGCACGGGGATGAGGTTGTAGGCCTGGAACACGAACCCGATGCGGGCAAGGCGCATGGCCGCGAGCTCGCCCTGGCTCATGTCTCCAAGGGTTTTGCCCTCCACGGTCACCTCGCCCTTGTCCGCGTTGTCCAGGCCGCCCAGGATGTTCAGAAGCGTGGTCTTGCCCGAGCCCGAAGGCCCGGCGAGCGCCATGAACTCCCCTTTTTCCACGGAAAGGTCCACCCCGGCCAGGGCGTTCACCGTCACCTCTCCCTGGCGGTAGACCTTCCACACCCCCTGCGCGCTCACCATGGCCCCGTTGGTTTTGCTCATTGGTTTTTCTCCCGCTCGTGCATGGCCAGGACGCCGGCTCCCGCGTGGATCCGCTTCTGTTCGTCGGCGACGCGGGAAAAGACGTTCATGGCGCCCCTACAAATCGGACATGGCGTCCTTGGGAGTTGTCCTTGCCGCCTTCATCGCCGGGTACAGGCTCACCAAAAGCCCCAGGACGATGACCACCAGGTCCGCCATCCACACGTCCCGGAAGCGGATGGTGGGAATGATGACCCGCGGCAGGGCCCAGCGCTCTGCGCCCGCGGCCAGGGCGGACAAGTCGATGCCCGTTTTGGACACCGCGTACACGGACAGAAACCCGAACAGGTTGCCCAGCACCATGCCCAGGACGATGACCACCGCGCTTTCGGCCAGCACGGTGCCCGCGATCTGCCGCGGCTTCATGCCCAGGGCCTTCAACAGGCCGAACTCCCGCATGCGCTCCATGACCGCCATGAGGATGGTGTTCACGATGCCGAAGCCCATGGCCACGAACACCACCAGGTACCAGATGATCATGAAGGTGTCCCAGACGCCTATACTGGCGGTGATGAGCGGCATGAGCTCCTTGTAGTCCGCCACCTCGTAGCGGTCCGCGGAAAGCTCGGCGGAAAGGTCCTTCACCACCTGGGGGGTCAGATCCGCGTCCGGCAGCCACACCGCGGCTTCGGACACCTGGCCGCCCATTTCCAGCATGGCCTGGGCGGACTTCATGTCCACGAACACGTACTGCTTTTCCGTGGCCTCCAGTTCCGCATGGAAAAGCCCGCGGATGCGGTAGGCGCGGGACTGGATTTCGCCCTGGGCGCCCTGGCTTACGAGGATGAGTTTCTTGCCGATCTCCGTTTCAAAGTCCTCGGCCAGGGCGGCCCCGGCGAGGATGCCGCGGGCGTCGCCCGGCTCAAGGTACTCCCCTCGGGTCACCCCGGTCTTGACGAAGCTTACCTTGGCCTCCCGTTCCGGCTGGATGCCCACCAGGGTGGCGGCCGTGGAGTGGCGGGCGTTCTGCACCACCGCGTTGACCCGCACCCGGAAGGCGTAGTGAGAGCCGGGAGGCAGGACCTTGTCGAACGCCCCGGCCACCGGGTCCGGGTCCATGGAGTGCTCTACCACGGGGTCCGTGCGAAAGCCCGGCGCGTGGACCTGCAAATGGCCGGTCAAGGTGGACAGGGAGTTTTCGATCATGCCCTCGTACATGCCCGCCATGGCCCCGGCCAGAAAGATCATGCACCACACGCCGATGGTCATCGCGGTGACGATGACCGCCGTGCGCCGGGGGTTTCTCCACACGTTGCGCCACCCGAGCCGTGCGTACATGGGGTCTTTCCTAGGAACGCAATGCGTCCACGGTCTTGAGCAGCCGCACCCTGAGCGCGGGGTACAGGGCTGTCAGAAAGGTAATGGCGAACACCAGCACCGGCCCGGGGATGAGCGAGGCCTTGGACAGCCGCGGGTACAGCTGCGGGGGCAGCCCATAGGACCGCAGCAGATCCTCCACGCTGGCGATGTGGATGCCGTGGTTCTGGAAATAGAGGGTGAGCAGCACGCCGGCGGCCACGCCCGCGGCGATGCCCACCAGGCACAAGAACGAGGACTCCAGCAAAAGCAGCCTGGAGAGCCGCCAGCGGGAAACCCCAAGGGCCATGAGCACGCCGAACTCCTTGGTGCGCTCGAACACGGCCATGAGAAAGGTGTTCATGATGGAAAAGGCCACCACCACGATGAGGATGAAGTAGAAGATGACGCCCGAGAAGAAGTCGATCTTGATGCCCTGGAGCAGGCCGGGGAGGAGTTCGCGCCAGTTCCAGACCACAAGAGGCGGGTCTTTTTGCAGGCCGGAAACCGCGTCCGCCACGGCGGCCTGCACCGCGTCCACGTCGTCCAGGCTTTTGCAGGTGGCCACCACCTCGTGGACCGCGCCGCGCATGGCGAACAGCCGGTCAAAGGTGGAAAGCGGCATGAGGGCGAACTGCCGGTCCATCTCGTCCGCGCCCGTGGAGAACGTGCCGGCGACGGTGAGCACGCTGGCGGCCACGGACCCGTCTTTGGCCTGGCCAAGAAGCACCATCTCGCCGCCCGGCGAAAGCTTGAGGTTGTCCGCCAGAAGCGAGCCTAAAAGCACCGTGTTGTTGTCGCCGGGGGAAAGGTATTCCCCCTCCCTGACCACCGCGCGGATGTTGGTGATGGCCGCCTCCGGCCCGGGCTGGACGCCCGTGACCAGCGCGCCGTAGGAGCGGGTCTCCGAGGAGAGCAGGGCGAACCCGTTTCCCCGCATCGCCACGGCCGCCACGGAAGGGTTGTCTTGCAGGATGCGTTTTACGGCCGCCGGGTCCTTGACCGCCAGGCGGATGTTGCGGCTGTTCTCGTAGCCCTTGGCCTGCACCTGCAAATGCCCGGTGCGCAGGCGCAGGGTGAACTCGATCATCTGCTCGTAGGACCCGAGCTGGAAGGAGAGCATGAACACCAGAAGCATACAGGCGAACGCAATGGCCAGCATGGTGAGCACAGAGCGGCGCGGGTTCCGCCACACGTTCCGCCAGGCCATCTTCACGTCCACGCCCATGGTCAGCGCCGGGGATTCTTCAAGGCCGAGGCGGTAAACAGGTTCGCCGGGAGCGAAACGCCGAATTGAACGCTCTCGTAGTAGAACAGGGTGTACTCGTCCTCTTCCTCGACCTTTGCCATGCGCATCTCCAGGGGGAGCACCCGGCCGCCCATCTCGCCGATTTCGAGGGTCTTCATCTCTTTGACCAGCACCCCGTCCTCGTCAAAGTAGCCCTCGTAGAGCAGCACGTAGTCCTCGCGGATTTCGAACACGATCTTGCCCCACACCACCGGCGCGGTGGGCCGCGCCGGGCTGTCGATGACGTACACCGTCATGCCGTCCACGGTCTTCGTCTCCCGCAAGGCGTGCTCGTAGTCCTCCAAAATGGTGTCGGACCGGGAAAGGTCGTTGTAGGAGAAATCCGACCCCATCCAGGACTGGCTCATCATGGAGGGGGGCAGCTTGATGACCCGGTTCACCTTGGGGTTGTAGGTCCACATCCGGCTGCCGAGCTTCAGGGTGCCGTTTCCCGCGTCCTTGGGGGGCGCGGTCACCCAGAAGATGCTCTTGTCCAGCCCCTCGGTGAACGCGTGAATGGTCATGGACCGCTCCCAGTCCGGCCGGTGGATGACCATGGTGGAAACGGACTCGGAAGTGCTTCCACGGAACCGGTCCAGGGCCGCCTTCACCACCTCCCCGGCATCCGGGGCCTGATGGGCGTGGGCTGCGGGAACAAGGAGCAGGGCGGCAAGCAAAAGGAGGGGTTTCTTCACCGGGCAACTCCCTTGCCGGGGTGGAAGTCAACCTACCATAACACAGTACAGGCTGGTGGTAACAGAGGTGGTCCCCAATCGTTGGACAGGTCAGCGGCGTTTTTAAGGTGGATATGGGTTGGTTTGGCCGCTGATTTTGGATCGTTCGGGCGCCCATGATGTTTTTGGCACGGAGCCATCCGGCGGCCGGCGGCCGAGAATGGGCCGCCCATAGCTCGTCGGAGGCCGCCGGGTGCCGGGCGGCGGGGCTGAGGATGCCTCTCATGCCGCTTCCTTCAGGGCGCCGGCTTCGTATACCTCGTCGGGCGTATGGTCGTCCAGCCTGCTGTGAGGGCGCTTGGCGTTGTAATAATCCACCCACCGGCCCTTGCCGTCCATGGAGATCCGCACCCCGGCTGCCTTGAGTGTGTCCACGAAATCCAGGCTCGTGAACTGGCCGCCCTGGTCCGTGTTAAAGACCTCCGGCAGGCCGAACTGCGCCAACGCCTCTTCCAGCGCCGCCACACAAAAATCCGTGTAAGCATTCAGAGGGGTAGCACCCCTGGATTTTGTGCCTCTTGTTCCTATTGGCACAACATATTGATATCATAGGGAAAGATCGGGCTAGACTTTTTTCTCCTTGGGTGCTA
>JAFDHW010000499.1:1319-2088 GCA_019308705.1 Deltaproteobacteria bacterium | reverse complement strand
GAAGGGTCCTTGAAAAATGCACGCTGTTTCTTTGAGGAATGCTGACATCGGCGAAATTTTTCACCCTTCCGGCGAGCCCGATTCACGCGATAGCTGCGTCAGGAGGCGGTCGCGTTACAAAAGTACAGCTTCCCTCCTCCTTGCTCTCGCGCGAATCGAACTCGTGAATAATCCGGGCTAGGTGTGGTGCAAGGCCGGCGAGGGTGTCGGTGTCCTTCTGGATCCTATGGCGCGGCCGCCGGGGCGGAAAGGCCTCGTTCAAGCCGCTTCTAACAATGTCTGCCAAACCAGAGGGCGGCCTGGAGCCGGTTTTCCACCTCGATTTTGCGGAAGATGTTGTAGGTGTGGCTTTTGACCGTGTGCAGGCTGATGCACAGGGTGTCGGCGATTTCCTGGTTGCTCTGGCCCGCGGCGATGCGCGCCAGGATTTCCCGCTCCCGGGCGGTGAGCGACTCGGCGGCCTCCTTATGGGAGGGAGAGGGGGCGGGATGGAGCACGAACCGGGACATGGTCTCCCGGGAGTACCACAGCTCGCCGGAGAGCATGGAGCGGATGCCCTTGCCCAACAGGCGCAAGGGCTCGTTGGTGAAGAACACCCCCCGCACCTGCCGGGCCATGGCCTCCCGGGCGAACTGTTCGTCTGGCCTTACGTTCACCAGGGCCACCCGGGGCGCGGGGTCCACGGCCATGCGCCGGTCCAGCTCGTCGAAAAGCTTTTCCGCGGGGCATTGGTGGCAGTCCAACAGGATGAGGCCCTGCTTGTCCAGTT
>JAFDHW010000499.1:0-1283 GCA_019308705.1 Deltaproteobacteria bacterium | reverse complement strand
TCCGCGTTGGGCCAGCGTTCTCCGCAGAAGCAGGGGATGCCTTCCTGGTCGTTGAGGTACCAGGTCAGAAGCTGGAGCAGCAGCTGGTTTTCGCTCACCAGGCGTACCGCTCCGGTTTCCGGGGCGTCTTGGGCCGAGTCCTTGGGGGGCTGGTTATGCTGGCTCATGGGGGGGAACCCCTTGTCCGGAAAGGCGAAAAGGGGAAGCGAGCTCCCTCGCGGTCCTCAACGGCGAAACTTCTATCTGCCCGGAAGGGAACATCCAGGCGGCCGAATCTCAGATGACCGGGGTCTTCAGATCGGCCAGCTCCACGGATGTCCTGCGCAGGTTGATGCAAACCAGCCGGGCGATGCCCTTTAATACCTTGATGCCCGTTTCCGGGTGGTTTTCCAGCAAAGACTCGAAGTTTTTCCGGCTCAAGGTGAGCAGGCGGCTGTTGGTTTTGGCCCGCACCGTGGCCGAACGGGGAAAATCGTCGATGACCGCCATCTCGCCGACGGGCCGGCCTTTTTCGATAATGGATAGTTCGGTGTCCCCTTCGCCCTTGGACCGCGTGGACACCGACAGGCTGCCCTCGATGAGAAAGCACATGTAGGAGCCCTTGTCCCCCTCCTTGAACACCACGTCGCCTTCCTGGTAATCCAAGAAAAACATGTACTTGGCCAGGTTCTTGAGCTCCTCGGACGAAAGCGTGGAGAAAAGGGGGATGGAGGAGAGCGACTTGATGAGCCGCTTCATCATGGGATGGTTGTCCAGTATCGCGTCCGTGCTGTCCATGGCCATCGCTCTTTTTTAGGGGTGGCAACGGGTGCCTTTTAGTGTATCGGATTGGCCGGGCAAATCAAGACCTTCATCGGCGGCGCGGTCCGGCCCGGAGCAGCGGCGGCCTTTCGGCCGGGCCCGGCGCGCTTCGTTGACAGAAAAACGGCCCCTGTGTAGGTTGATCCGTAAGCTCTTCTCCCGGAAAGTCCTGGTTCATGCGCGAACAGTTCCTTCCCATACGGCTTGGAGCGCTCCGGCGTTCGGCGGCGGTCCTTGTGGTTGCGTGCGCCGCGGCGCTGTTTTCCTGCGCCAAGGGCCCCCCGGCCCTGCCCGAGGCCGACCGTGCCGCGGCCGGGGATCTCTTTTCCAGGGCCGCTTCCCTGGACGCGGCGGGCGTAGATGACCAGGCCATGGTCCTGTACCAGGATTACGTGGCCATGTATCCCGGCGGCCCCAACGCTCCCCAGGCGCTGGTGCGCCTGGCCCAGATGGAGCTTGCCGCCGGCCGGGCGCTCTTGGCC
>JAFDHW010000120.1 GCA_019308705.1 Deltaproteobacteria bacterium | reverse complement strand
TGTCGCCTTTGACCAGGGCCTTGTTTTTGCCCAGTTTTTGGATCCTTATGGTTTCGCGGTCGGTTTCATCGTAGATTTCGCCGACGATTTCCTCCAGGAGGTCCTCGATGGTGACCAGGCCCGAGACGCCGCCGTGCTCGTCGACAACCAGGGCGATGTGGATCTTCTTTTTCTGGAATTCGCGGAGCAAGTCGTCCACGAGCATGGTTTCGGGCACGAACATGGCGGAGCGGGCGAGTTCGCGGACCGTGGACCGGGCCTTGTTGGAGATGAGGGCCTGGAGCACGTCCTTGGCGTAGAGCACGCCCACCATGCGGTCGGGATTGACGTCATAGACCGGAATGCGGGAGTAGCCCCGGCGGACGATTTCCGGGGTGACCTCCTCCACGGTGCGGGTGGCTTCCACGGAGAAGATCTGGGTCCTGTCGGTCATGATCTCCGCGCACTCCAGGTCCGAGAAACGGAAGATGTTGTGGATCATGATCCGCTCATCCTCTTCCACTTCGCCGATCTCCTCGCCCAGGGAGACCACGGACTTGATCTCCTCTTCCGTGATGAGCGGGGCGTTGGCTCCCCGTCCGAGGGGCTTGGACAGAGCCTTGGTCTGGGATTGGAGGAGCACGATGGCGGGCCAGAACAGGAACTGGAGGACGTAGAGGATGGGCGCGGTGTGGATGCAGATCCATTCGGCCTTCATCATGGCGATGGTTTTGGGGGTGATCTCGCCGAACACGAGGATGAGGAAGGTCATGACGCCCACGGCGATGCCCACGCCCACGGAGCCCAGGATCTCGATGGCCACGGAGGTGGCCAACGACGAGGCGGCGATGTTCACCAGGTTGTTGCCGATCAGGATGGTGATGATGAGGCGTTGGGGGTCTTTCTTTAGGCGGGCGACCTTGGCGATGCCCTTTTTGCCGGACTCCACCAGGTGCTGCAGACGGATTGCCGAAAGGGAGACAAAGGCGGTCTCCACGCCGGAGAAGAATGCGGAACACAAGATGAGTGCGACGAGGCTTGCGGCCTCCAGCTCCAGGCTCATGATCCTTTTTCCCGCCGGGTGCGGCCCGGCGAAAGCTTACGGAACGGATTCACGGGGGCGTTCCCTGAGGGTAAGGGAGATATTCTGCTTTTTGCCTTTTCGCACCACGATGACAGAGATGGTGTCCCCGGGGCGTTTTCTGCGCACCAGGCGGATGAGCTCCTGGGGGGAGGCGACGGGCTTTTCGTCGATGGCCACGATGATGTCCCCGCCCACGGGCAGAAGCGCGTTGCCCACTTCCAGGAGGCGTTTCGCGCCGGAGAGGCCGGCGGCTTCCGCGGGGCTGCCCTCGGCCACCCGGGTGATCATGACGCCCTGTTCCACGGGAAGTTCCAGCGCCCGGGCCAGGGCGGGGAACAGGGGGAACAGGGATACGCCCATCCAGGGATAGGCCACGTAGCCCCTTTCGATGAGGTCCGGCACGATGCGGCGGGCCACGTCGATGGGGATGGCGAACCCGATGCCCACGGACCCGCCCGAGGGTGTGAAGATGGCGGTGTTGATGCCGATGATGTTGCCGGACGAATCCAAGAGCGGGCCGCCGGAATTGCCGGGGTTGATGGACGCGTCGGTCTGGATGAGGTCGTCCATCCGCTCGCCGCCCGGGCCGGTGAGGCTTCTGCCCAACGAGGACACCACGCCGGTGGTGAGGGTTTCCCCCAGGCCGAAGGGGTTTCCGATGGCGAGCACCTTCTGGCCCACCTGAAGCGACGAGGAATCTCCCATGGGCACGGGATGGAGGACTTCTTGCGGGGCGTCGATCTTGATGACGGCCAGGTCCTGTTCCGGGTAGGCTCCCACCAGTTTTCCCTGGTAGCGGGACTGGTCGAACAAGGTTACTTCCAGGCGCCGGGCGTTCTTGATGACGTGATTGTTGGTGAGGATGTAGCCGCGCTTGTCGATGATGACGCCCGAGCCCGCGCCCTCGCGGGGGACGGGATTCAAGAAGAAATCGTAGTCCACGGTGATGGAGGTGATGTTCACCACGCCCCTGGAGGCCTTGCGGTAGACGGCGATGTTGTTCTCTTCCTCGGCGGACAGGGCGTGGGCGGACGCGGCGCACAGAAGCACCAGCAGGCAGAGGACGGGCGCAAGGATGCGGCCGGCGGGATGTTTCTCCCGCCGCGGGCCGGGGCAACATCGGCCTGGTATGGCGGTCTCGCTCATAGGACTCCAGAGAAGGGACCGGTTGTGCACCCTCCTTTGAACCCTGTTCCGGCAGTTTTGCCGCTGCCTTTGTGGCCGGGGTCGATCCGCGACACGGACGGCTTCACTTATCGCTGCTTCCTTCCGGACCTGACGAGGTTCATGAGCGTCCGTTCAGCGGCGGCCGGCCGGGGCGGCGGCGTCATCGCCGGGATATGGGCCCTGGGGAGGGGATTCAGCCCTGCATGAAGCGGATTTCAGGTACAGGGCACCGCTAACTCCCCGCCTAGCACAACCGGACATTTATACTAATTCCTGGCCCTCTCATTTTCAAGGGCAAAACCGCCGCGAAATTTTTCCCGTCAAATCAAATCGTTGGATAACCCATACACGACACCTGCTGTTTCTTGACACCGTATGTTGTGGTCTTATCTTTGTTGCTGTGAAATCTCCGGAAATCTCCGTGTACCGTGGTTGACGAAGCGTAGAAACGAACCATTATGAGTGAAGAGCCCAAAGACAAGGGGTTATCCGTCCAAGACGAAGACAAAGGCCCCATGAAGGAAGACGCGCAGAAGAACCCGGACGCGCAGGCCGAGGAAGAGGAACCCTCTCCCTTAGAGGATCTGGCGCGGTCCGAAGAAGAGGAAATCAAGGAACTCCATGACCGGCTCCTTCGGGTGTCCGCGGAATTCGAGAATTACAAGAAGCGGACGAAGAGGGAGATCGAGGAGTTCAAGAAATACGCCAACGAATCGGTGATGAAGGATCTTCTGCCCGTGGTGGACAACCTGGAGCGGGCCGTGGAAAGCGCCCGCAAGGGCGGCAAACGGGCCCAGTTCCTGGAGGGCGTGGAACTCACCTTGAAGGAGATCCTGCGGGTCCTGGAGCGCTACGGAGTCCATCCCCTGGCCTCCGAGGGTCAGCCCTTTGATCCCAGCGTGCACCAGGCCTTCATGGCCGAGGAATCGGAACATCCCGAGGACACGGTGATCCGGGAGATGCAGAAGGGCTACATGATGAAGGACCGGCTCCTTCGGCCCTCCATGGTGGTGGTTTCCAAGCCGGCCGCCAAGAAGGAGTAAACGCTCGTTTGCGCCCCGGTCAAGAATTATCCCGACAGGCGGCCCTCGAAGGAAGGGCTGCGGTTATCCAAAAAATGAAGTTTGATGACGAAGTCGGACGATCCAAATAAATCGATCTCAATTCCGCTTCGGCGGGGCCAAAAGGAGGCATACGAATGGCTAAAGTAATCGGAATCGACCTTGGAACCACCAATTCCTGCGTGGCGGTGATGGAAGGCGGGGAGGCCAAGGTGCTCACCAACCCCGAAGGGGGGCGCACCACCCCGTCCATCGTGGCGATCTCCTCTTCCGGAGAGCGCCTGGTGGGCCAGATCGCCAAGCGCCAGGCCATCACCAACCCCACCAATACGGTGTTCGCGGTCAAAAGGCTCATCGGCCGCAAGTACGACTCCAAGGAAGTGCAGGACGACATCAAGATCCTGCCCTACAAGATCGTAAAGGCGGAAAACGGCGACGCCTGGGTGGAACTCCAGGGCAAGAAGTACAGCCCCCAGGAGATCTCTTCCTTCATCCTGGCCTATCTGAAGAACGCGGCCGAAGAATACCTGGGCGAGAAGGTCACCGACGCGGTGGTCACCGTGCCCGCCTACTTCAACGACAGCCAGCGGCAGGCCACCAAGGACGCGGGCAAGATCGCGGGCTTAAACGTGCTCAGGATCATCAACGAGCCCACGGCGGCCTCGTTGGCCTACGGCATGGACAAGAAGAGCGAGCAGAAGATCGCGGTGTTCGACCTGGGCGGCGGCACCTTCGACATCTCCATCCTGGAGATCGGCGAGGGCGTGTTCGAGGTGAAGTCCACCAACGGCGACACGCACCTGGGTGGCGAGGACTTTGACCTGAAGATCATCGACCACCTTGCCGATGAATTCAAGAAGGACCAGGGCATCGACATAAGAAGCGACAAGATGGCCCTGCAGCGGCTGAAGGAGGCCGCGGAAAAGGCCAAGATGGAGCTCTCCACCTCCATGGAGACCGAGGTGAACCTGCCTTTTATCACCGCGGACGCCTCCGGGCCCAAGCACATGAACATCAAGCTGACCCGGTCCAAGCTGGAGCAGCTGGTGGGCGAGCTTCTGGACAAGCTGGACGGCCCCTGCCAGACGGCGCTGAAGGACGCGGGCATTTCCGCGGACCAGGTGGACGCCGTGATCCTGGTGGGCGGCATGACCCGCATGCCCGCGGTGCAGGAAAGAGTGAAGAAGATTTTCGGCAAGGAGCCGCACAAGGGCGTGAACCCCGACGAGGTGGTGGCCATCGGCGCGGCCATCCAGGGCGGAGTCTTAAAAGGCGAAGTCAAGGACGTGCTGCTCCTGGACGTGACCCCGCTTTCCCTGGGCATCGAGACCCTGGGCGGGGTGATGACCAAGCTCATCGAGAAGAACACGACCATTCCCACCAAGAAGAGCCAGATCTTTTCCACGGCCGCGGACAACCAGCCCGCGGTGAGCATCCACGTGCTCCAGGGCGAGCGCGAGATGGCGGCGGACAACAAGACGCTCGGCCGGTTCGAGCTGGTGGGGATTCCCCCGGCGCCCCGGGGCGTGCCCCAGATCGATGTGACCTTTGACATCGACGCCAACGGCATCGTGTCGGTTTCCGCCAAGGACCTGGGCACGGGCAAGGAGCAGTCCATCAAGATCACCGCTTCCTCGGGCCTCACCGAGGAGGAGGTGGAGAGGATGACCAGGGACGCCGAGCTCCACGCCGAGGAGGACAGGAAGCGGCGCGAGCTGGTGGAGGCCAGAAACACCGCCGACGCCCTGATCTACTCCACGGAGAAATCCCTGTCCGAGCTGGGCGACAAGGTGGACGAATCCACCAAGCAGAACGTCCAGCAGGCCATCGACAAGCTGAAAAAGGCCATGGAAGGCGAAGACGCGGCCGAGATCAAGCGCCTCACCGACGAGCTGACCCAGGCCTCCCACAAGCTGGCGGAAGCCATGTACCAGAAGGCTTCGACCGGTGGACAGGAAGCCGGGGCGGGCGCCCAGGAGGCCGGAGCCGAGGCCGAGGAAGAAGTGGTGGACACGGAATACGAGGAAGTGGACGAGGACAAGTAGCCCCGTCCGCGGCCCGACCATACAGGGGGAAGCCTTGACCGGGCTTCCCCCTTTTTATCGGCGGACAGGAGGTTTCCCATGGAAGCCGACTACGTGCACCTTCCCCTGAACCAGGAGGTGCGGTCCATTTCCGGGGCCTACGTGCTGGAAAAGGAGGGGACGCTGAAAAGCGGGGACCGCGAGGCGCTCTACGCCGTGGGCACGGGCGTGGCGGATTCCACCTGCTGCGGATTCGGGGGCATGCGCTACGCCCTGGTGCCGGGCTACGTGGTTTCTTCGGCCTACAGGACGAACCAGGACGGGCTTTCCGTAAGCCGGGTGGCCCGGGTGCCCGCCAAAGAAAGGGAAGCGCTGGCGGCCGCCATCCGGCGGAAGGAAGGCGTGTTCGACGTGGTGTTTTTGTAGAACCCGCCGGAAAGCCTGCAACAAAAGACCGGATAAGAGCCCGTCCTGTGGACGGGTTTCTTCATCCGGTCCTTTTTTCCAAGCCGTCCCCTCAGGGTTTCATCATCTCCAGGAACTCGTCCAGCTTCCCTTTTTCCTTGGCGATGGTGAGGCCGAGTTCGACGATGTTGTCGTGGGGGGCCGGGGCTCCGGGCCGGGGGACCAGGGTCATGGCCCCGGTTTCGCAGGTGGTGGTGCACAGGCCGCAGCCGATGCACCGGGGTTCGTCCACCCGGGCGGCCCCGTTTTCCAGGGACACGGCCCCCATGGGGCACCGCTCCTCGGCGCAGGCCCCGCATTCGGAGCACAGGGATTCGTCCGCCCGGGCCAGCCAGCGGCTCTTGGCAAAGGCGTTGGGGTTTTCATGCAGGGTCCAGCCCCGCAGGATGGTGCAGCAGCAGGGGCAGCAGTTGCACACGAAGGTGAGCCGGTCGCCGGAGTTGTTGGTGGTGTGCACCAGGCCCGCCTCCTCCGAGGCGGTCAGCACGGCCAAGGCCTCCTCCCTAGTGATTTCCCTGGCCAGGTCCCTTTCCGCCAAAAATTTCGCGCCTTGGTCGAACACCAGGCACACCTCCTGGGGCTTTTGGCATTTCTTCATGGTGAGGCGGCAGGCGCAGTGGGCCACGGCAAAGACCTCGGACTTTTGCATCATGGCGGAAAGCGCCTCAAAGGGCATGACCTCGTTTCGGGACTCCACGGCCTGCTCCACGGGGATGATCCGGGCATAGGGCGTGGCGGACCGGGTCAACTCCTGGTTCAGGGCCTCGTCGTGGTACTGGTTCCACAGCCGGGCCAGCTTGTCGTGGGTGGGGGTGTTCCCGCCTCCCATGAAGGGGAACTCGAAAAGCCCGGGTATCGTGGGCAGAAGGGCGTACCGGGCCTGGCCGTCCTTTTCCCGGCAAAAGGCCACACCCCGGGAGGCCATGGCGTCCAGCAGCCCGGCGGCATCCTGTTCCGGCACCCCGGATTCGCGGGCGATGACGGATACCGTCCTGGGCCGGAAATTCATGCCCAGGGCCACACGGGCCTCGTCCTCCGAAAACATGGTCCTGAGTATCTCGTCAAACAAGGGGGATTTGGGCGCGCCGATGATGTGTTTGTCCAGAAGCTCCTGGAGTTTCCCGTAAGGGTCCATGCATTCCTCCTCATGAATAATCCGGGCTAAAAAAGGGGCGGCGGGCCATGGAGATGAGCCTTCGCGCCCCTTGTCGGAAAATCTTTTGCCGTGGCGCCTAACCCGGATTATTCACGAAGCCTGATTTCCGTGCTGGCAAGGCGAGAGGGGCGAAGGCGTACTTTGGTACGCCGAGCCCCGATAACGCGGCCAGCGCGGAAATCGGGCGAGCCCGAAGGGTGAACAATTTTGCCCGAATGGCAGAATTCCTC
>JAFDHW010000119.1 GCA_019308705.1 Deltaproteobacteria bacterium | reverse complement strand
CGGCGGCGGCGACACCCTCCAAGAGTTCAAAAACTTGAGTCCCGGCCTGTATCTGGCGGCCATGGACAGCGCCAAGTACTACTTTTTCACCGGCGGCGGCGCGGTGTTGAAGGCCATCGAGCAGGGTACGCCCTACGGCCTGGAGCCGGTCAAGGCCCTCATGGAAAACGGGGGCAGGGAGCCGGCTTAAGATTCTTTCAGGCGCCTGGCCAGGCCCGCGGCCCAGGGGTGGCCGGGACTCAACTCGAGAGCCCTTTGCACCCGGGCCTTTGCTTCCTGCGGGCGACCCGCTTGCATCAGGGCGTCCGCCCAGGCGGCCCAGGCGCCGGGGTCGTCGGGGCAAAGGGCGGCGGCGGCCTCCAGGTGGGGCAGGGCCTCTTGGGGCTTTCCCGCGCCCAGAAGCACCACGCCCAAGTTGAACCGCGCATCCTTGTAGTCCGGGTCGATTTCCACTGCCCGCTTCAGGTGCCCGAGGGCGTCCTCCACGCTTCCCATCTCCACCAGCAGAATCCCCAGCCCGTTTTCCGCCCGCGCGCAGTCCGGGTCTATGGCAAGGGCCTGTTGGAAATGCCCGGCGGCTTCTTCATGACGCCCCCGGGTCTTCAGGGCCATGGCCAGGTTGACGTGCGCACTGGCCAGGAAGGGATTTGCGGAAAGGGCGAGTTCGTATTGCCGGACGGCTTCGTCCACCCGGCCCATGTCCATGTAGAGCGCCCCCAGGTTGTTACGGGCGGGCGCAAAGACGGGGTCTATTTGTAGCGCTTCCTTATACTGCGCCAGGGCGGCCTCGGGGTCTCCCAGTGCGGCCAGGGCCCCTCCCAGTCCGGCGTGGCCCTCCGTGGAATCCGGCTCGAGGGCCAGGGCCCGCTCAAAGGCGTAGGCCGCCTCCTGGTATTGGCCGGCCCGTGCATGGGCATTGCCCAGGTTGATCCAGGCGTCGGCAAAGGAGGGGTTCAACTCAAGGGCCCTTTTCAGGTGGAGTATGCCCTCCGCGGGCCTGTCCAACTCGGTTGCCAGGGCCGCGCCCAGCAGGTGATGGGCCATCCAGTTGTCCTTGGTCGCGGAAAGGGCGTGGGAAAACAGGGTTGCCGAATCCTTCCAGTACCGCACTTGTACCGAGGACAGCGTGAAAAAGGCGGCCAGCACCAAGGCCGCTCCGCCCATGGTCAAGCTCCGGGAAAGGGCCTTTTCCCGCATCAGCCAAACTCCGCCCCAGGCAAGCATGAGCACGATTCCCGTGTGGGGGAGATAGGTGAACCGGTCCGCATAGGCCTGGGCCCCGGACTGCACCACGCCGGTCATGGGAAACAGGGTGCCCAGGTAGATGAGCCACCCGGCCAGGAGAAAGGGCGCGCGATTGCGCAGGAGCACGAAGGCCGCGGTGGCCGCGATGAGCAGCGCGCCGGAAGCCAGCACCGGCCAGGCCGTCAACCCGTATTGGGGATGGGGATACACCACGGCCAGGTCCACGGGCCACACGAACCGGGCCAGGGACGCGCCGTAGGCGTAGACCGCGTTGGCCGCGCGTTCCGCGGGGGTGAGTACCCCGAGGGAGGTGAGGGCGCCGCAGGAGGCCTGGGCCCACAGGGTGGCGAGCGCACCGGCCGCGCTGAGGGCCAAAAGGGGGGTCTTTTCCCATACCAGCTTGCGGAAGGGCTCCCTGGCGGCGGGGTCCGCGTGCGCTCCGAACCGGCCCAGGGGCCAGTAATCCAGGACAAGCAGCACAAGGGGCAGGGTGACGGCCACGGGTTTGGCCGTGAAGGACAGGGCGAAAAGAACCGTCACCCCGGCGTAGGCGGCTGCAGACCGGGTGCGGGCGTAGCGGGCGTAGACGGCCAGGGCAGCGAACCAGAAAAGCCCGGAGAGCACGTCCTTGCGTTCCGTGATCCAGGCCACGGACTCCACCCGCAGGGGGTGCAGGGCAAAGAGCGCGGCCGCGGCGGCCGAGGCCCACAGCGAGCCGGTGAGAAAGTACAGGGCCAGGAAGAACAGCACGGCGTTTGCCGCGAACAGCACAAGGTTGGTGAGGTGGAACCCGCCGGGGTTCATGCCGTACAGGTCCACGTCCAGGGCCAGGGAGACAAGGGTGAGGGGAAGCCAGAACCCGGCGTTGAACCCGGTGAAGGATGCAAGCACCATGTCCGGCGACAGTCCGTTTGCCACCAGGGGGTTTTCCTGCACCATGGCCGGGTCGTCGTACCCCACGAACCCGTAGCCCACCACGGGCCAGTAGACCGCGGCCGCCAGAAGAATCAGGCCCGCGCACACTGCAGCGGCCAGTCGCCTGTTTGCGCTCGTCTTGTCCATGGGGTCCGGAAAAGGGGTTCAAGTGCCCGGGATGACGTCCGATACGGGTCAGCCTACCAGCAGGCGTCCGTTAGCGCAAATCCTTTGCGGCCGGTCTGCGGAGGTTCCGGATTCACGCGCCGCCGGCCCGGGAGCGTTCCTGCGCTGGATCCGGCGGCCGGGGGGAATCATGAAAACCCCTCTTTTGCCTTTTTCCCTGGATAGTCCCGTGGTAGTATTTTTGGATGTGGTCACTTTCTTGCGGATCCGGTAACCAATGAGCCGAACACGCCCCGCTCCGCGGGTATCCGTGGTCATCCCCCTGTACAATGAGGCCCGTTGCCTCGAAAAAAACGCCGCCGCCACCCTTGCGCACCTGGAATCGGGCGGCAGGACGCATGAATTGCTTCTCGTGAACGATGGGAGCACGGACCGGACCCCGGAGGTCGTCCAAAGGCTTGCGGACGAACATCCCGCCATCCGGGCTCTTGGGTATGCCGAAAACCGCGGGAAAGGCTGCGCGGTGCGCACGGGCATGCTCGCGGCCCACGGCGATTTCGTGGTCTTCATGGACGCGGACCTTGCCGTGCCTCTCAAGCACCTGGACGACTGCATCCACGCCCTTGAGTCTGGGGCGGACGCGGCCATAGCCAGCAGGCACGCCCAGGGCGCGGCCATCGAGGTGCCGGAGTCCCCGCTCCGGCGGTTCATGGGCGAAGTCTTCCGGCAGATGTGCATAAGGGGCATGGGCATCCGCGCCTCGGACGTCACCTGCGGGATGAAGGCCTTTACCCGCAGGGCCGCCCGGGAGGTGTTTTCGCGCGCCTGGGTGGACCGCTGGTCCTATGACGCGGAAATCCTGCTCCTGGCCCAGCGCCTGAACCTGAAGGTCGCCGAGATTCCCGTGCGCTGGTTCCACAACCCGGATTCCGCCGTGCGCGTGGGCAGGGACGCGGTGGAGTCCTTCCGGGACCTTGTCCTGATCCGGTGGCGGCTTGCATCGGGAAAGTACGGGATATGACCAAGACCATAAGCGCGGTGCTGGATCTGGAACGGTGGAAAAGCAGGGCGGCCTCCAGGGCCTGGCTGACCGCGTATGCGGTTTGCGCCCTGCTGCTGGTCCACGGGGTGCTGGCCTTCACCGGCGCCCTGGAAAAATCCCCCACCTTTGACGAGAGCATCCACCTGGTATCCGGCTACACCTACTGGCTGCACAACGATTACCGGCTCCAGCCGGAAAACGGCAACCTCCCGCAGCGGATCGCGGCCCTTCCCCTCCTGGTCCTGGACCCGGAGGTCGTGGGCACGGATGACCCCCTGTGGAAACAGGCCCGGCAGTGGGACCTGGCCTTTCACACCCTGTACCTGACGGAAAACCAGCCCGACCGGCTCTTCTTCTGGGGCCGGCTCATGATCGTTTTTGTGAGCATGGGCCTCGGCCTTTTGGTCTTTTTCTGGTCAAGGAGCCTGTTCGGCGCAGGGGGAGGGCTCGTCTCCCTGGCTCTGTTCGCCTTTTCCCCCACCATGCTGGCCCACGGCAGCCTGGTGACCTCGGACATGACGGCCGCCTTCTTCTTCCTGGCCGCCACCGGTTTTTTGTGGCGGCTCTTCCATAAGACGGACGCCCCTGGCCTGGTCCTGGCCGGGCTGGCCGTGGGCGGGCTTCTGCTGTCCAAGATGTCCGCCGTGCTCATCGCGCCCATGGCCGTCTTGGTGTATCTTTTTTGCGTATTTTCCAAAAACCCCCTCGAAATAGGTATTATTCGCAAAAAAACCATCATTGCCAGCCGTTTCCGCAAGGCGTGGGTTTTGGCCCTCGTGGCCCTTGTCGCGGCGGCGGTTTCCCTCGCCGTGGTATGGGGGGCCTATGGTTTCCGGTACCAGGCTTTTTCCGGTCCGGCGGGCCGGTTTCAGACCTCCTTTGAGAAGGAACTCGAAAAGGCCGGAGCCCTGAGCCAGCCCATCCAGTTCATGCGGGACAACCGTCTGCTTCCGGAGGCCTACCTTTACGGGTTCACCTTCGTGCTCTCCCATTCCCAGGCCAGGCGGGCCTTTCTCATGGGCCAATACAGCTACACGGGATGGTGGTACTTCTTTCCATTTGCCTTTGCGGTCAAGACGCCCCTGGCCGTGCTGGCCTTTTTCCTGGCCGGGCTCATCGCCCTTGCCGTGCGCCGGAGGCCGGAAACCCTAAGGCGTTTCGTCCCCCTGGTGATCCTGTTCGGCGTCTACTGGGCCTTTGCCCTGGCTTCCAACCTGAACATCGGGCACCGCCACCTGTTGCCCGTGTATCCGGTCCTGTTCATCCTGGCCGGGGCCGCTGTTCTGTTCTGGCGGCTCCACCGGCTGGCCAGGTTCGCCATCGGGGCGGGCCTTGGGCTCCTGTTGTTCCAGTCCCTCATGGTGTGGCCCGATTACCTCGCCTTTTTCAACCCGGTTTCCGGGGGTCCGAGAAACGCCTACCGTCTGCTGGTGGACAGCTCCCTGGACTGGGGACAGGACCTGACGAGCCTCTCAACATGGCTGGAGAAGAGAAACCTCCGGGATCAGGACACGATTCCGGTCTACCTTGCCTATTTCGGCACCGCTTCCCCGGGCCACTACGGCATGCGGCCGTACATCCTTCCCCATTACGGCACCGCCCACATGGACCCCAAGGCCAGGCCGGAGCCCTTGAAGCTGACCGGCGGCTTCTATTGTATAAGCGCGTCCCTGCTCCAGCAGGTGGGAACCGCCACGTTCGGTCACTGGTCCAAGTCCTACGAGGAAGCCTACCAGACCAACCGCAGGTTCTTTTTGAACTGGGTGCAGAACTTGAAAGACCCGGAAGCCCTGGAGCGGTTCTACGCAGGCATGGGAGGCAAGGATAAGGCCTTGGACGTGATCCGCAGCTACCAGGACCTCCGCTTCGGCAGGCTCTGCCTCCACCTGCGCAACCGCGAACCGGATGGCCGGGCGGGCTATTCCATCCTCATCTATGAAGTGAGCTTCAAGGAGTTGGAAGACGCGCTCAATGGCCCGCCAGCCGTGCTCTACGACGACCCGGCCGTTACCGGGAGCGGCAAGGCGGAGCAACAAAAATGGATCTACTTGTAATCACGCCACGATCGCTCAAAACCCGCGGTTTGCAAAAGCCCGCCGCCGCTGGTGAGCGGGTCGCTCATTTCCAGCTATCCTCCATGAAATCGGCAGGTTGGCGCTACGACCATTCCGGAGGCGGGCGAGAGCCCCGATGCCCCTGGCCGGGATTTTCGGTCCAAATCCGGCGTTGCGAAAGACCGGGGCTTTTGCTATCCATGCACCACCATTTCTCACAACGCATGGAGGGCCGATGACCAAGATACCGCCCGAAGAGGCCTATTCTTTTGACGACGTGTTGCTTTTGCCCGCCTATTCCGAGGTGGTGCCCCGGGACGTGGACGTTTCCACCCGGCTCACCAGAAACGTGAGCATGAACATCCCCATCGTTTCCGCGGCCATGGACACGGTGACCGAAGCGCAGGCGGCCATCAGCATGGCCAGGGAAGGGGGCATGGGTTTCATCCACCGCAATATGTCCATCCCCGACCAGGTCCTGGAAGTGGACAAGGTGAAGAAGTCCGAATCCGGCATGATCGTGGACCCGGTGACCATCGACCCGGACAAGAAGGTGGGCCAGGTGCTGGAACTCATGGAGAAGTACCGCATCTCCGGGGTTCCGGTGACCAAGGGCGAGCATCTGGTGGGCATCGTCACCAACCGGGACCTTCGGTTTGAAACCGACCTGGAAAAGAAGGTCTCCGAGGTCATGACCAAGGAGAACCTGGTCACCGTGCCCGAGGGCATCACCCTGGAGGAGTCCAAGCGGCTCCTGCACCAGCACCGCATCGAAAAGCTTCTGGTGGTGGACCCCAAGGGCAAGCTGGTGGGGCTGATCACCATCAAGGACATCGAGAAGATCCGAAAGTACCCCAACGCGTGCAAGGACCACATAGGACGGCTGCGCTGCGGCGCGGCCGTGGGCGTGGGACCGGATTTCATGAAGCGCGCCGAGGCCCTGAAAAAGGCCGGTGCGGACGTGATCTTGATCGACTCCTCCCACGGCCACTCGAGCAACGTGCTAAACGGCGTGCGCGAGCTCAAGGCCGCATGGCCGGACATGGAAGTGGTGGCGGGCAACGTGGCCACGGCCAAGGGCGCGGAGGACCTGGTGGAAGCCGGGGTGGACGCGGTGAAGGTGGGCATCGGCCCGGGCTCCATCTGCACCACCCGCATCGTGGCCGGCGTGGGCGTGCCCCAGATCACGGCCATCATGAACTGCCGGGCCGTGTGCAACAAGTACGACGTGCCGCTTATCGCGGACGGCGGGCTCAAGTTCTCCGGCGACATCACCAAGGCCATCGGCGCGGGCGCCCATTCCGTGATGATCGGCGGGCTGTTCGCGGGCACCGAGGAAAGCCCGGGCGAGATCGTCCTGTTCCAGGGCCGCTCCTACAAGGTCTACCGGGGCATGGGCTCCATCGACGCCATGAAGAGGGGCTCTTCCGACCGCTACCACCAGGAGGACGTGGTGGAGGCCGAAAAGTTCGTGCCCGAGGGCATTGTGGGCCGGGTTCCCTACCGCGGTTCTTTGGCCGGAAACGTGGCCCAGCTGGTGGGCGGCTTAAAGTCCGGCATGGGCTACCTGGGTTGCCGCACCATCGAGGAGTTGCGGGAAAAGTCCCGCTTCGTGAAGATCACACAGGCGGGCTTGAAGGAAAGCCACGTCCACGACGTGATCATCACCCAGGAAGCGCCCAACTACCGCCTGGACTAGCCCGGATTATTCACGCGTTCGATTCGCGCGAGAGCAAGGAAGGAGGAGGGAAGCTGTACTTTTGTACCGCGACCGCCTCCTGACGCAGCTATCGCGTGAATCGGGCTCGC
>JAFDHW010000118.1 GCA_019308705.1 Deltaproteobacteria bacterium | reverse complement strand
AGCTTCCCTCCTCCTTCCTTGCTCCCGCGCGAATCGAACCCGTGAATAATCCGGGATAAAGTACAAAAACTAACCCGTTGACCCGGTTTCCGCAAGTTTTCCGTTTTGTCTTTTCCCTTGTCTCTTGTATCCTCCAGGCCATGAAGCGCGTGCTTTTCATCAATCCGGACTGGACCGGCATCCACCGCCAGAGCCAGCGGCAGTTCAAGCGGGTGTGGCCGCCCATCTCGCTCGCCTTAGCCGCGGCCATGGTGCGGGAGGCGGGGCATTCGGCGCGCATCCTGGACAACAACGCCCAGGGCCTGCCGCTTTCGCGGGTGCGGGACATGGCCGCACGGTTCGACCAGGTGTTCGTCACCTCCACGCCGTACGACCGCTGGCAGTGCCCGGCGTTGGACATTTCCTTTTTCCTGGACACCTGCAAGGCCGCAGACCCGGCCAGGCTCTACATCCTGGGCTCCCACCCCACGGAGCGGCCCGCGGAGCTTCTGGCTGAAACCGGGGCCAGGGCCGCGATCCTCTCCGAGCCCGAGCAGACCATCCTGGCCCTGGTGGAACAGGACGACCCCGCCGCCGGCGGGCCGCCGCCAAAGATCCCCGGCACCGCCCGGCTGGACCGGGACGGAAGCCTCCACACCGCGCCGCCGCGGCCCTTCCTGGAAGACATGGATTCCCTGCCGTTTCCCGCCCTGGACCTTCTGCCCCTGCGCGCCTACCACTACTTCCCCCTCATGGGGAAGCGCTTCGGCATCCTGGAGGCCTCCCGGGGCTGTCCCTTTGGCTGCAGCTTCTGCTACCTGGGCATGTACGGCCGGAAGGTGCGCAGAAAGTCGCCGGGGCGGTTTGCGGACGAGGTGGCCGACGCCGTGGCGCGCCACAGGCTGGACAACCTGTACTTCATGGATCTGGAGTTCGCCCTAGACCCGGGTTGGGTGAACGCCTTCTGCGGGGAGATAATATCCCGGGGCCTGGCCTTTTCCTGGGCCTGCCAGACCCGGGTGGCGGACCTGAGCCCGGCCCTGGCCCGGACCATGAAGCGCGCGGGGTGCACCCTGGTGCACCTGGGCGTGGAGGCGGGCAGCGCGAGGATCCTTTCGGCCATCGGCAAGGGCATCGCCCCGGACCAGGCCCGGGCGGCGGTGGCCGCGGCCAGGGAGGCGGGCATGCGCACCGTGGTGTTCTTCAACCTGGGCTATCCGGGGGAAACCGAAGAGGAGATGGACGAAACCGTGGATCTGGCCCTCTCCCTTTCCCCCACCTGGGCAAGCTTCCATTTGTTCGTGCCCTTTCCCGGCACGAAGCTGGCCGCAGAAACCGGCGTGGACTGTCACGCCCTGCCGGCCCACTTGTATCCCCAGTACGTGGACTCCCACGACCTGAAGAAGCTCAAAAGGCGGCTTTCAGCGGCCTACGCCCGGTTCTACCTGCGGCCGAGGTTCGCCTGGAACCTGGCCCTGGACGCGCGCCGGGCCGGACGGAGGGCGGACCATGCCTGATTGGACCATGGAGCCGTATGCCCCCGGCGACGAGGAGGGCATCCTGGCGCTTAGAAAGGCCGTGTTCGGCAACGCGGACCCGGTGCGAACCCGGCCCGAGGCGTGGAAATGGCAGTTTGCGGACAATCCCGCCGGGCACGGGTTCATCATGCTGGCCAAACACGGAGCCAAGGTGGTGGGCCAGTACGCGGCCATCCCCACCCGCATGCTGGTGGCCGGCCAGCCAGAGACCTGGGGCTTTTCCTGCGACACCATGGTGCACCCGGACTACCGCCGGCGGGGCATGTTCACCGACCTGGCCCTGGCCCTGTACCAGCACATGGACATGGAGCACGGCGTCTTCGTGGTATGGGGGTTTCCCAACGAGAACTCCCTGCCCGGGTTCATCGGCCGGCTGGGGTGGAAGACCGTGGAGGCGCTGCCCGTGCGCGTGGGGGCTCATCCCCTGCTCATGGCCTCGCCGCTGCTTGTGGCGACGCACCGGATGCAGGAGTTGACCGGCCGGCTTGCCCGCGGGCTGTCCGTGGAGCGCGTTCGGGCCTTCGGCCCGGAGTTCGACGAGTTGTGGGACCGCCACGCCCCCCGGGACGGGGTGATCCAGGTGCGGGACGCGGCCTTTCTTTCCTGGCGCTACCTGGGCCTTTCCGCCTTCGGGTACAGGGCGTATGCCCTGAGGCGGGCATCCGGCGCGCTGGCCGGGTGGTTCGTGCTGCGGTCCCTGCCCCTTTTCCGGGTGTCCAGCCTGGTGCTGGTGGACTGGTTCTTTCCTCTGCTTTCCGCAAAACAGGCCGTGGCCGTGCTGGCCCGGGTGCGCCGTCACGCCGCGGCCTCGGGCCGCGCGGCTTGCGTGGCCCTGTTCCCCGCCCGGCAGGCTTCCCTGGCCAGGAGGGCGGGGTTCCTGGCGGTCCCCGGCCGCCTCTCCCCCAAGACCTTCACCTTGGCCGGCCGGAACCTGCCCCCCGGGGTGGAGAATCCGTCTTCCTGGCGCACCACCCTCGGCGACGCCGACATTGTGTGAACCTGCGCGCAGCCCCTTGCCAGGCCGAAAAGCCGGTCTTACCTTTTTCTGTCGTGTACCGGGCAGCGGGGGCTGGCGACCCACGGCGGGAGGATGCGGACATGAGGAAAGCGAGCGTGGGGATTCTTGCGGCGGCGGTCTGCCTGGTTGCGTCCGGCGTTTTGGCCCAGGAGGGCCCCGAGGGGATGGGGGGCTTCTACCTGGGGGTCGGGGCCGCGTTTGTCATCGACAATTTCGACATCGACGCGACCCCGGAGCCGGAGTTCGACGACACCTACGGGCTGGTGCTTCTGGGGGGCCTCAAGTTCGACCCCTATTTCACCGGCGAGTTCGAGTTCGACTGGCTGGAGGATTTTGAGCAGGACAACGGCCCGGTCGAGGTCGGCGTCACCACCTACATGCTCAACCTCAAGGCTTCGCCCGTAAGCTGGGAAACCAGCGTGCAGCCCTACGCCTTGCTGGGCGCCGGATGGATGGACGCCGAGGCGCAGGCGCCGGGGGTCGACAGCAAGGATTCCGACTTTTGCGGCCAGGCGGGCCTGGGACTGGATCTTTTCCCCGCCGGCGCCCTTTCCATGGGCATAAGGGGCTCCTATGTCTTCGGGACCGGGGACGTGGACGAGGTCCAGTACACCCAGATTTCCGGCTTGGTCATGTTCAATTTCTGAAACCGCGGCCCGGCAACCAGCCCGCGGGGAGGCCTACAAGGCTTCCCCTTTCTCTTCGCCCCCCGTGAACGCCACCACCTTCGTGCCGATCTTCGCCTTCAGGACTTTCTGCGCGCTGCCCATGTTGCAGGCGATCTCCAAAAGGCCCCGGCTGCCCACCAGGGCCAGCAGCTCGCCGGGCTTCACGTCGCTGTAGGTGCGGCGCAACGTGCCGAGGGGCCTGCCCGCCGCCTCCACCCGAACGTTGCCGAAGCCCGGGGCGCCGGTCAGCCGGCCCAGTTCCTCGGCCCGGATGTCCGTGATGAGGTTCCCGAACCGGTCCACCCAGATCACCTGGCCGGCCAACGCGTGGGGCTCGCCCCGTACCGGCCCGGGCCGGTCCAGGAACACCAGGTCGCCGGGGTAGAGGGGGGTGCCCAGTTCCGAGGGGGAAAGCCCGCTCGCTAAGCGCGCGGCCACGGGGGCGAACACGTCCCGGCCGTGGAAGGTGTCCGACACCTGCTCCAGGAAAAAACCCGGATCTTCTACGCTGGCGGCGTCGGTGATCACCCCGGCCCGCACCAGGTGCCCCAGAAGGCCGTTGTCCGGGGCCACGAAAAAGTGTCCCTGGCCGGAACAGGCCAAAACCCTTCTTTCGGTTCCCACGCCCGGGTCCACCACGCACAGGTGCACCGTGCCCTGGGGGAAGAACCTCCAGGAGGCCTCCAGCATGGCCCCGGCCGCCGCCACCGCTCCGGGGGGAAGCTCGTGGCAGAGGTCCACCAGGCGCACGTCCGGGGTGATGGACAAAATCACGCCCTTCATGACGCCCACGTATTCGTCGGCGTTCCCGAAATCCGTGAGCAGGCTGATCACTCGCACGGCGGTCCCTCCTGGCGGGGATTCTAAAATAATAATTTTACCCTATTTGCCGCCGCGGTTGAAAGCGGGGAAAAGACCGGCTTTTTTCCCCCAAAACCCGGTAGTTTGGGTTTACACATTCCTGGGGGTGGGCTACAGTTTCCCCATCGCCCCGGCCTCCTGCGGCCGGAACATCACTGGTCCGGTCCCTTGGACCCAGGGCCCACCACCACGGTGCGAAAGGCCCGGCACCGGGAAAAGGTTTCCGGAGTCGGGGCTTTTCCGGAAAATACCGTACCGGCCATGCACCCCCTGGTCCTGCTTCATTTTTTTGTGCTCATCGCCTGCGCCGAACAGGCCGCCTATGCCTTGTACAAAAATCCGTCCCACCCCTTGAACCGCTCCCTGTTCGGCGCATCGGTCTGCTTTTGCCTGTGGAGCCTGCAGATGATGGTCCTGCACGCTCCCCACGTCTCCAAGGACACGGCGTGGTTCTTCGTAAACCTGGGCAGCTTGGGATGGATCCTTTTCGCTCCTTGCTTCCTGTGGTTCGTCCTGACCTTCACCGAAAAAAGCCCCCTTTCTTACCCCGCGTCCAACGCCGGGCTCCTCCTGGTTTCCCTGGTCCTGATGTGGCGGCAGATAGGCCATGGCGACATCGTCGTCGACCTTGTGCCCGCCTCCTACGGCCATGCGTACGTGTTGGGGAACAACTTCTGGTGCTGGATGTACCACGCCTATTACGGGGGCGTGGCCTTGGCCTGCGTAATCATGCTGCTTTCCTTTTCCTGGAAAACCGAAGACCGCCAGAGGAAGAAGATGGCCCGCCTGCTGGTGGCGGTCACCCTGGCGGCGCTCCTTTTTGTGGGCACGCTCAATTCCCTGCTTCCGGCCCTGGGCGTGATCCGGGTGCCCGCCTTGGGCAACGTGGCGGCGCTTTTCTGGATGGCCGTGCTCATGTTCGCCATGGTGCGCTACCGGTTCACCCTGTCCCCGGCTACGGCCGCGGACAACATCCTGGCCACCATGAACGACGCGCTCATCCTTTTCGACCTTCACGGCCGGGTGGTGGAGGCCAACCACTCCGCCATCGCCCTTACGGGCAGGAGCCGGATGGACCTTCTGAACTGCACGGTCGAGGAGCTTTTTTCCGGAGAACCCGGAGGCAAGGAGGTTTTCCGCCGGGTGCTGGCCGGGGACCTTCTGCGCAGCCACGAATCCGAGATTGTAACCTCCGCCGGGGTCAAGGTGCCGATCCTGGTTTCCGCCTCCCGGCTCATGGAGGGCGGCCGGGTCGCGGGCGTGGTCTGCGCGGCCCGGGACGTCACCCACTTGAAGCGCGCGCAAAAGGACCTCGAGGAGCGCGAACGGCTCCGGAACAGCATTCTCCAGTCCGTGTCCGACGGCATCTTCACCCTGGACGAAAACTTCCATTATCTGTTGTTCAACCGGGCCATGGAAGACATCACCGGCCTGGAACGGGGCCGGGCGGTGAACTCGGGAAAGACGCCCTGGGAGCTTTTTCCCGCCCTGGCCGGCCAGGGCGCCAGGAACCTTTTCCTTCGCGCCATGTCCGGGGAGAAGGTGCAGAACGAGGCATCCTATCCCCACCGGGGCCGCGACACCCGGCGCACCCTGGAGACCTATCTTCCCCTGTGGTCCGCCGGGGGCAGGATAACGGGTATCGTGGGCGTGGTGCGCGACGTGACCCGGGAGCTGGAACTGGAAAAGGAGCGCAGAAAGCTGGAGAACATGCTCTCCACGGCCCAGCGGCTGGAGGCCATCGGCACCTTGGCCGGGGGCACGGCCCACAACTTCAACAACCTGCTCATGGGCATCTCGGGAAACACCACCTTGGCGAGGCTTTCCCTGGACGAGAACCACCCGGCCCAGGAAAAGCTGGAGAAGGTGGAAAAACTGGTGGCCTCCGGCTCGGCGCTTACCGCCCAGCTTTTGGGTTACGCCAGCCAGGGGTCCTACGGCAAGGCCCCCTGCTCGCTGAACGAACTTGTCACCGAGACCGCCTCCACCTTCCTGGAAAGCGTGGCGAACGTCCGCCTGGAAATGGATCTCGAACCGGACCTTTCCCCCGTGCTGGCCGACGCGGGGCAGATGGAACAGGTGCTTTTGAACCTGTACGTGAACGCGGTGGAGGCCATGCCCGACGGCGGGACGCTCACCATCCGCACCGAAAACACGGACCACACCCCCATGGCCGGCCGCCACTACGACGCCAAGCCCGGGGCCTACGTGCGCCTTTCCGTCACCGACACCGGGGTGGGCATGGACTCCGAGGCCTTGGAGCGCATCTTCGAGCCCTTTTTCACCACCAAGGGCATGAGCCACGGCACGGGCCTGGGTCTTGCTTCGGCCTACGGCATCGTCAAGGGCCACGGCGGCTACATCCACGCCGATTCCACGGTGGGAAAGGGATCCTGCTTCGAGATCTTCCTGCCCGTTGCCGCGCCGCAGGCCGAGGCGCCCCCCCGGCCCGCGCTGCGGGGACCAAGAAAGATCCTGGTGGTGGACGACGACCGCACCATCCTGGACGCCACCGGCTCCATGCTGCGCAAGATGGGCTTTTCCTTCCTGGCCGCGGAAAACGCCGCCGAGGCCCTGGAGATCCTGGCCGCCCACCCGGACGCGGACCTCATCCTCCTGGACCTCATCCTGCCGGACATGGCGGCGGCGGACGCCTTTGCCGCCATCAAGCGTCACAATCCGTCGGTGCGGGTGGTGCTCACCTCGGGCTGGAGCCTGGACCACCGGTCCCGGCAGCTCCTGGACTCGGGGTGCGACGGGTTTTTGCAAAAACCCTTCACCATGGCCGCGCTGGAAGAGAAGATCCGCCAGGCCCTGCGCGCCAACTAGCCCCGGATTATTCACGCGTTCGATCCGCGCGGGAGCAAGGAAGGCGGGGTGAAGCTGTTGTTGTACCGCGATCCCTGTCCGACGCGGCTATCGCGCGAATCGGGCTCGCCGGAAGGGTGAAAAATTCCGCCAACGGCAGAATTTTCAACGAAATTTTTCATGAACAATTCGGGCAAGGAGGCCCCATGCGCCAGTACACCGTGGACCAACTGACCCCCCAGGACGTGGAAAAGATCAAAAACCGCCTGGAGGAGAAAGTCGGCCCCGCCGCCATGGACGTGTACTGGATCCCCATGGACCCCGCCCTGTACTCCCCGGCGCAGAAGG
>JAFDHW010000117.1 GCA_019308705.1 Deltaproteobacteria bacterium | reverse complement strand
TTCAAAAACCTTTCGCAAAAAGTGTGACGAAAGTTCCGTGGGCAGGCCGGGAAGCCCAAAAGAACCGGAAGCAAGGCAACCTCAGGCCGAAAAACCTTTTGCGGCTTCCAATCCAGCCATCGGGCTTTTAAACCCGCCGCGACAAAAAAGGGTTTTTGAAACCGCTTCCAAAATCATTGCACGCGGATGATTTTGCTGCGTTCCTTGGCTTCATCCAATTCCCGGCCGCTTATGACCGAGGTGGTCTCGATGGTCACGTTCACCTTGCGACCCTCGGAGGTTTCCGTAGCCGTGATGTCCAGGCGGCCTTCCCGGTTCAGGGAAAAGGAGATGTCCACCGGGGTTTCCGCGGGAAGGTTCGGGGGCAGGTGCAAAATGGCCGTGCCGATCTCCACCGCGTTTTCCAGGGGCACCCACTCGTCGGAGGTTTCCGTCTCCTGGATGCGGATCAAGACCATCCTCTGGTTTTCCACGGCCGTGTAAAAGGTGTCCTTGGCGTCCACCGGCACGACGCTGTTTCTCAGGATGAGGTTGAACACCTTCTCCTGGTTGTCGGCGTCGGTGACCACCACCCCGAAGCTCTTGGAGGTCACGTCCCTGATCTTCACCAGGGAGCTTTCCACCGCGGCCGGGGTATAGCCGGTGTCCTGGGCCATCTCCTTGCTGGCGGCCTCCACCACATCCTTGGCTTCCTTGGCGACGGTGTTCCAGTTCTTGCCCACTTCTTCCACGGACTTCTTGACCCGGCGAGCGACCCTTTTCACCAGCTCGTCGTTGATGGAAAGCTTCCAGCCGTAGATGGCCGCTCCCTTGGCCACGGCCTCGTCGGGGTCGAACACTTTGGGTTCCATGGAAAACTCTTCACGGATGCGTTCCGCCACCTGGGGCATGCGGGTGGACCCACCCACCAGGATGATGTCGTCGAACTTTTCGTAGTCTTTTTTCTTGGCTTCCTCCAGGATGCCGTGGGTCAAAGAGATGGTGCGCTCCAAAAGGTCCCGGGTGAGGGTTTCGAACTTTTCCCGGGCAAGCTCCACTTTCACCCGCTCGCCTCCGTGGGTGATGGAAATGGGCACCTTTTCCCGCTGGGAGAGGATCTTCTTGGACTTTTCCGCGGAAAGCTGGAGGTCCTGCCAGGTGTCGGCGTCCTCCAGGATGTCCTCGTCGGTGCCGGTGGAGCGCTGGAACTCCTCCACCAGGTAGGTGACGATGCGGTCGTCCCAGTCCTTGCCGCCCAGGTTGTGGTCGCCTCCGGTGCAGATGACCTGGATGGCCTCGGACTGGATGTGGATCATGGTGATGTCGAAGGTGCCGCCGCCTAAGTCGTAGACCAGGACCACGCGGTCCGCATCCGTTTCCGTGGCCCCGTAGGCAATGGCCGCGGCCGTGGGCTCGTTGATGATCTGGCGGACGTTGAACCCGGCGATCTCGCCGGCGATGCGGGTGGCCTCCCGCTCGTTGATGCCGAAGTAGGCCGGGCAGGTGATGACCACGTCGGTGATTTTTTCCCCCACCTTTTGTTCGGCATCCTGGGCCAGCTTGCGCAGCACGAACGAGGAGATCTCCTCGGGGCGGTAGGCTTTCTTGTCGTATTCAAAGACGAAGTTGGGTTCGCCCATGGACCGCTTGACGAAGCTCACCACCTCGTTGGGGTACAACTTGGCGCTTTCCTTGGCCACCTCTCCCACCACGATGTTCCCCCCATCGAAGAAAACCACCGAGGGCGTCACACGCTCGTTCTCTGCGTTGGGAAGGACCACCGCCTTGCCGAACTCGTCCACGTAGGCGATGGATGAGTAAGTGGTGCCCAGGTCGATCCCGAATATCCGTTTGATGTTTTCGGCCATGAAGTCTCCCCAAACGTTCTGCCTAACGGGTTCTCCCTACAAACTCTTCGCGTCAGCCCGGTCGCATACGTACACCGCCACAAGCTCCGGCCGGATCACTTTGCCGTCCCACTCGTATCCGGGCAGGACTCGCTCCGCGATGGTCTTGTCCAGAGAAGGGTCGTCAGTGACAATCTTCCTGGTGATGCGCTGGCGGCTGGGATCGAAACGGTTCCCCTCCTCCACAAAAGAACTGACCCCCTGCCAGAGGAAGAGATCCTCCAGGTCCCTGGGTATGTCCGACAAGATATCCAAAAGCTTGGGCAGGTCATCGGCGGTCAGTTCCTTGGAACGGTAATGCCCGACAAGCCGGCGTAAGTCATCGATGAGCTTGATCACATCCACGACCACGGAATGAAGGTGCTTTTTCACGATCCCTTCGCGATGGACCTGAAGCTCCTTGTGCAATCTCTCGATGGTCTCTTCCCGGAAACGATTCTCCTTGATCTTTTCCTGGAATTCCGAGCGCAAACCATCCAATTGCTCGCTCAGTCCGTGCAACTGGGCGGCCATGTCCTCCAGGGCCCTGGCCCCTTCGCCGTCGCCGGTCAAGGAAATGCCGATCTCCGAAAGGATCTCCTCCCCGGAGGCAGGCGCTTCGTACTCCGGCTCGAGCCCGAACACGGGCTGGTCCTCCGCCGCGCCCTGGTCCATTCCACCCGGGGAAAGCGTCTCCTCCCGGGTGGTGGAAACCCCGGCGGCAGGCGTCGAAACCCCGGCCTCCACGGGTGCCTGGTCCGCGGAATCCGGCCCCGGCTGTTCCGGTTCCGGGACAAGGGAGAAAGGCTCCGCCGGGGCGTCTTCCGGCGGCGACCCCGCGGGTCTCCCCTCCCCGGAGTCCTCCATCTCGCGCCGGGGCATTTCTTCCGGCTCTCGCCGGTCTTGCTCTTCTTCCGGCTCCCCCGGAGAGCGGCTCTCGTACTCGGTCACGTCAAACGCCTTTCGCGGTCATGCTTTCCCGCTGGTTGTGCCCGGCCTGTTTTTGCGCTTTCTTCTTTACAGGTGCCGGTGCCGTTCGGGGTGATCGGCCTTGGTCTCTCCTCGCAGGACAAGCCCAAATTTTTCGCCATGAATTCCGATATTTGTCAAGGAAATATTGCTTTTTTCCCCGGCAAGAGGACCTCCGCCGGGCGCTGCCGGCGGGAAGCACCCGTTAATCCTGAAAAAAGCCCGCGACTTCAACAATCCGGCACATGGACCCGCAGCCGGTCATAATCCTCCTTGGATATGCCCAGAAACTTCACCCCCATGCCCTGGGGCATGGTTTCGGAGTCCTGGCCCGGGGGGCGTACCCAGACCACCTCGCAATGGATGTTCACCGGTTCGGCCTCGTTGGGCAGGCTTAGACTCAAAAGGAATTCCGAGCCCTCTTCCAAGGGCTTGTCGGTCTTGATGAACAGCCCGCCGCAGCTGGCGTCGTGGGTGTAGCCCGAAAGCCAATCGTCCCCGTCCTGGTAGGTGAGGTAGTAGGTGCGCAAAACCCGCGGGTACCGGCGGACGTAGGAGACTCCGGCGGTGGCGTCGGTGGTCTTTTTCAGGCGGAAGGCCAAAGAAGTGAACATCTTGCGCATGGCCGGCGAAAGGGATTTGAACTCCTCGCGCAGGGCGTCGGGGTCCACCACCCCCACAGTGGTGCGGCCCATGGCCAGGGCGGTGGCGCTTCTGGGCATACCCGTGACAAAAGCCATCTCCCCGAACACCTCGTCCTTGCGCATGACCTCCACGGTGGCGTACTCGCCCATAAGCTTCTTGCCGATGGAAACCGCGCCGGACAGGATGATGTACACCCACTTGCCCGGGTCGCCTTCCTTGAAGATGACGTCCCCGTCCTCGTAGGTTTCTTCCCTGAGGATGGGGAACATGTCCGCCACGGCCGCCTGGCCGGCCATTTCCGGCTTGTTTTGCGTGCTCATCGCATACCCCCTGCCTGGTCCACCCGCACGGCGAAAACACCCCCGGACCGCTTCGGCAGGCTGTCCTTGTCCCGGATGCGGTCCTCGGTCTTTTTCAGCACCCGGCGGATGTCGCCAAAAAGGTCATGTTTCTCCGCGAGGTTTGGGGATCTCCTGAGCATGTAGCGCACCATGCGCTCCAGCTCCCACAGAAGCTCCTGGGTAAGCTCGGCCCCTATCAACAGGGGGATCCGTTCCATGAGCCTGGTCAGGTATTCGCGCAAGGTCACGGCCAGAAACAGCCCTCCCCGCGTGGGGTCCTTGTAATCCTTCATAGCGACGACCAGCTCTTTTATGTTCTTTTCCTGCGTGTTGTACACGGAAAAGCCGGCCAATGGGTCCCGGGAGCCCTTGGGTTCGGGCTTGCACTGCTCCATGATCCCGGCCGTCCATTTCACCAGCTGGTCTTCCCGCAGCGACCTGATCTTGTCCGGGTCGTCCACCTTGACCCGGCGGCCCTCTTCATCCACCAGGACAAAGGGGCGTTGGCGCATGAAATCCTCCACGGCCTTTCGTACTTCCCGCAGGATGTCGTCGTAGACCTCCACGATGCCCGCGTACTCCGAAGTGGGGGTTCCCACCTCCTCCACCATCTCCGCCAAGCCCAGGGAGATCAAGGAGTGGAGCATCTTGTAGCCGTTGTACTTGTCGTAGCCGCTGTCGGTGATGGCCTCGGCCACGGTCCGCTGGCCGTCGAACAGGCTCAAGAATCGCCACTCGGGCGGGGACAGCTTGATCTCCTCGCCCTTGGCCGCCTTCTCCGTCATGGCGAATACGGCTTGGTCCCCGGGAATCTCCTTTTTCAGGACGTCCATTTCGTCGATCCGGCGGGTGGCCTCCAGAATGACGTTCATGATATCCAGATTGGTGACCAGAAGCCCCTTGGGAATCTGCTCGGCGTCGGAGTAATTGAATTGCCCCTTGTCCCACAAAAACACGTTGTAAATCACCTGCTCAGCCTGGTCCGCGATGATTTCCTTCAACACCTTCACGTCCACCAGGCCCTTCTTGACCAGGACGCTGCCCAAGGCCGCCTTTTCCCTGCGGGCGGTGGCCAGGCAGTCCTCCAACTGCTCGGCGGTGATGACGCCCTTGGACTTCAACAAGGCGCCGATGCGCATTTCCTGCTGGTTGCTGCGGGCGTAGATGACCGCCCCTTCCTGGATGAAGAGCTGGACCTCGGCGTCGCCCGAGGTAAGGCGCAGAACCCCGGTCTTCCTTTCCTGGGAAAGGAGCTGGAGGATGCCGGCTAAAGACGATGCTTCGAAACTGCCTTTTAGATGCATGGATGGGCACCCCGGCCCCGGACCCCGCCGTCCGGCGAACCGGCAAGAGACTCCCTCATCAAAGGGCACCAAGGCCGCGTGTGCGTCCCCCCCATGGAGGGACACGGCAGCCCGCCCCCGGTCGAAAATTCGCTGATGATCCGCGTGCGTTAAGATTGACAACCTACAAGAATCAAAAAATATCAGAAAGCACCTTTTTTAGCAAGTGAAAAAGCCCGCATGGCGCCTGGGGCCGGGAGCCTGATCCCGCCCGGGCGGATGGGCATGGGCGGGGCCTGCGCCAAAAGAAATTTTCTGCTATATTGCCCCAACATCCAAGGAGGATGCAATGACCCTTCCAGACCCTCACAACCCCTATAGTTTCAACGAATTCCTGCAATGGCGCGAAAACGTGGACTACTGGGCCGACGATCCCTTCTTGCAGAAGGTGGCGGCCTTTTATTCCGGGGACATGTTCGACGCGGTGGACGCCCGGGCCAGGGAAGTCTCGGCAAAGGCGTCCCGGCGCTGGCGCCGATTCGCCGAAAAGGCTTCCAGGCCCGAAAACAGGCCGTACGTGGAGCACTTCGACGGCCACGGCAACCGGGTGGACAAGATCGTCCGGCCCATGGAGGTTACCACCATGGAGCGCGAGGTGTTCTCCCTGGGCCTGTTCTCCCGATCCACCCCCCGGTGGGTCCGGCTTGTCTCCATGTACCTCGTCTACGAAAACGGCGAGGCCTGCATTTCCTGCCCCCTGGTGTGCACCGAGGGCCTGGTGGAGATCCTGGACCGGTTTGCGGACAGGCCCGAGACCCGCGACATCCTGGACCACTGCCGGGAAGGGAGAAACGGCGAGTTCGGCATCGGGGCCCAGTTTTTGTCCGAAATCCAGGGCGGCTCCGACGTGCCCGCCAACCTGGTGGAGGCTGTTCCCGGGGAAAACGGCGCTTACCGGCTCTATGGGGACAAGTTCTTCTGTTCCGCCGTGCACGCGGACTACGCCCTGGTCACGGCCAAACCCAGGGGCTCGGAAAAGGTGGCCCTGTTCGTGGTGCCGGCGTATTTGCCCGGCGAGGAAAAACGCAACGGCCACGTGATCAACCGCATCAAGTGGAAGATGGGCACCGCGGAGCTTCCCACCGCGGAGATCACCTACGACGGAGCCGTGGCCTGGCCCGTGGGGCCCCTGGACCGGGGCCTGGCCAACGTGGTGGGCATCGTCCTGGCCCTTTCCCGGCTCACGGTGGGGCTTTCCGCCGGGGCCGGCATGGCGCGCGGCGCCCGGGAGGCCCGGGCCTACGCCAATTTCCGCACCGCCTTCGGCCTGCCCGTGGCCCGGTTTCCCCTGGCCGCGGGCCAACTGGACCAGCTCGACCTCGCGGCCAACCGCACCACCGCCGGGTCCTTCAAGGTGTATTCCGGGTTTCTGGACCTGCCCGACGGGTTGAAGGGCGGCCTGGTCACGGACGAACCGCCCGAGGCGGCCAGAAAGCGTTTCCGGGTGCGCGAGCTGGTCATGCTCCAGAAGATCACCGCCTCATGGGACGCGGTGGACTCCGCCCGCCTGGCCATGTCCCTTTTCGGGGGCCACGGGGTCATGGAGGATTTTTCCGACCTGCCCCGGCTGTACCGCGACGGGGCGGTGAACGAGCTGTGGGAGGGTCCCAGGAACGTGCTTTTGACCCAGATCCACCGCGACCTCACCCGGGCGGCTTCCTGGTACCCGCCCAGGGAACTGGTGGCCGACCTGCTTTCCGGCGCGGACGAACAGGTGGTCAAAGAGCTTTCCGAGGAGATCATGGACTACGCCGCCCTGCCCCACCTGTTCACCATGGACGAGGAAACCAAGCAGGCGTGCAAAAACTGGGATTCCTTCTGCCACAGGCTCTTTCACGCCTACCAGGACCTGGCCCTGGCCGAGGTGGAGGGTTCTTAGCCCGAATTATTCATGAAAAATTTCACCGAATAAAATAGTTATCCCGGATTATTCATGAGCAATTTTGCCCGAGATCGAATTTTTCTTTGATTCAATTTGATTCAATCCGTTGGAGCTGTTTTTCGGGTCTTGCGCCAAAGACGGTCTGATTATTTGAGGAATTCTGCCATTCGGGCAAAATTGTTCACCCTTCGGGCTCGCC
>JAFDHW010000116.1 GCA_019308705.1 Deltaproteobacteria bacterium | reverse complement strand
CTTCAAGTAGTTGAGCAGGCGCCTGCGCTGGCCCACCAGCTTGAGCAGGCCGCGCCGGGAATGGTGATCCTTCTTGTGCACCTTGAAATGTTCGGTGAGATACGTGATGCGGTTGGTCAGCAGCGCCACCTGGACTTCGGGGGAACCCGTGTCCTGGTCGTGGGTCTTGAACTTTTCGATCACCTGCTTTTTGTCTTCCGGGTTCAGAACCACTTTTCGCCTCCTCTTTTCGTTGATCGGCCGCAATGCGGCCAAGCCTGAATCCGTGTTCTTGCGTTGGTTACTTCCGGCCGCCGAACACGCAGCAGTAGGAAAGCCCCTCCCCGTCGGGCCGCGGGCCCATTACGGCCAGAAGGTTTCTTTGGGCGTCCACCACCTTCACGTGCTGGGGGTCGAATTCCTCTTGTCCTTTGTCCGCAGGAACCAGTTCCTCCCACAGGATTTCCTGGCCATTCGCGATTTTTCCGGCCACGCCGGGCCCTGCCAAAAACTCGGGCATGCGGGGCAGGGCGTCGGCCATGGGAATGAGCGCTTCGGCCGCCTTCCCGGATCGGGCCATTTCCTTCAAGGTCTGCAGGTCAAGGGCCTCGTCGATGGAAAACCCGCTGTTGTTGGTCCGGCGCAGTTCGGAAAGGTGCCCGCCGCAACCCAGGCGCCCGCCCACGTCCGCGCACAGGGTGCGGATGTAGGTGCCGCCGGAGCAGTGGGCGGAAAACGTCACCCGCGGCAGGTCCACGCCGGTGACATCGATCCAGTGGATGGTCACCTTCCGGGGCGGCTTCTGCACGGGCTTGCCGCTTCGGGCCAGCTTGTACAGGGGCACCCCGTTGTGCTTGAGGGCCGAGTACACGGGCGGCGTCTGCTCGATCTCCCCCACGAACCCGGCAAAGGCCTCCTTGATCTCGTCTTCGGACAGGTCCGGGACCTCCCGCGTATCCACCACTTGGCCGGTGGGATCCTGGGTGTCCGTGGTGACGCCCAACGCCAGGGTGGCGTCGTAGGTCTTGTCCCCGTGCAGGAAAAACCGGGCCAGCCGGGTGGCGGCTCCCACGCACAGGACCAGCACGCCGGTGGCGAACGGATCCAGTGTGCCGGTGTGACCCACCTTGGGGCCGCCCAGGATGCGCTTGACCTTGGAGACCAGCGTGGCGCTGGTCATGCCGGCCGGCTTGTTCATGACGAGGATGCCGTCCATGCCGCGAAAGCTTATTCCTCGCCCGGCGCACCGGTGTCGCCGGTTTGTTTCAGGAGCTTTTCGATGCGCTCGCCCCGGTCGATGGACTCGTCGTAGAAGAATTCCAACCGGGGCATGTAGCGAAGTTTCAGGTCTTGTCCCATCTCCTTCTTGATGAAGCCCCTGGCCGAGGCAAAGGCCCGGTCCGCGCCCCGCTTCAGGGCGGGGTCGCCCTCCCGGACCGTGTAGTACACCCGGGCGACCTTCAAATCCGTGGTCATGCGTACGCCGGTCACGGTCACGGGGCCCAGGCGGGGATCCTTGAGCTCCTTTGCCAGGATCTCTGCGATCTTCCGGCGCACGAGGGCTCCCACCCGCTCCTGGCGGGAAAAGGGTTTCATACGACCATGATCTCCATATCCGCATCCATCACCTCGCAAATGCCCATTTGCTCGATGAGGTTTATGATGCGATCCATTTTCGAATTCGCCAGTTGCGACGAGTTGGAAACCAGGGCGAACCCGATTTCCGCGCGCTGGTGCATGTCGTTGTCCCCGGTTTCGGCCACCGAGGCGTTGAAGTTTGACCGGATGCGGCCGATGACCGCCTTGACCACCTTGCGCTTGCCCTTCAACGAGTGGTTTTCCGGCAGCCGCAGGGCCACGGTTCCATAGGCCACCACCATGTGCGCCTCCCGCCCCGCGGGTCGCAAACCGGCTGGGCCGGCTTACTCCAGCTTGGGCTTTATCTCCTCCAAGGCGTAGAACTCCAGGGTGTCCCCCACCTTGATGTCGTTGAAGTTCTCCACGCCCACGCCGCACTCGAAGCCCTGCTTGACTTCCTTCACGTCCTCCTTGAACCGGCGCAGGGAGCCCACCTTGCCGTCGTAGACCACCGTGCCGTCCCGCACCACGCGCACGTTCGCGCCGCGCTCCGCCTTGCCGTCGGTGACGTAAGAGCCGGCGATGGTCCCCACCTTGGGAATGGCGAACGTGTCGCGCACCTCGGCCCGTCCAAGGATCTTCTCCTCGAAGGTGGATTCCATCATGCCCACCACCGCGGCCTTGATGTCGTTGATCATGTTGTAGATGACATCGTAATAGCGGATTTCCACGTGCTCCTCGGCGGCGGCTTCCATGACCTTGGCGTTGGGCCGCACGTTGAAGGCGATGATCAGGGCGTCGGAAACCGCGGCAAGGGACACGTCCGACTCGTTCACCGCGCCGGTGCCCGAGTGCACGATGTTGATGTGCACCTCGTCGCCGGAAAGCTTTTCCAGCGACTCGCGCAAAGCCTCGGTGGAGCCCTGCACGTCCGCCTTGAGGATGATGTTTAAGTCCTTGACCTCGCCCTCCTTCATCTTGTCGAACAGCGATTCCAACGACAGGCGGCTGCTCTTTGCCAGCTCCACGTTGCGCTGCTTCTGGGTGCGGTGTTCGGAAACCTGGCGGGCGGCCTTTTCGTTCTCCACGGCCACCAGTTCGTCGCCGGCCATGGGCACCCCGGAAAGCCCCAGGATCTCCACGGGGATGGACGGTCCGGCCTCATCCACCTGCTGGCCGAGCTCGTTCATCATGGCCCGCACCTTGCCGTAATGCATGCCGCAGACCACGGGTTCGCCCGTGCGCAGGGTGCCTTCCTGCACCAGGACCGTGGCCACCGTGCCGCGGCCCGGGTCCATGCGCGCCTCGATGACGTGGCCCCAGGCGGGCTTGTTCGGGTCCGCGGCCAGCTCCAGGATCTCGGCCTGGAGGAGCACCATCTCCAGCAGGTTGTCCAAACCTTCCCGGGTCTTGGCGGACACGAAAGACACGATGGTGTCGCCGCCCCAGTCCTCGGGCACCAGGCCCTGCTCGGAAAGCTCGCGCAGCACCTTGTCCGGGTCCGCGTTGGGCTTGTCCATCTTGTTCACGGCCACGATGATGGGAACGCCCGCAGACCTCGCGTGGTTGATGGCCTCGATGGTCTGGGGCATAACCCCGTCGTCCGCGGCCACCACCAGGATGACGATGTCCGTGATCTGGGAGCCCCGGGAGCGCATGGCGGTGAAGGCCTCGTGGCCCGGGGTGTCCAGAAAGACCATCCGGCCCCTCTGGGTGTCCACCACGTAGGCGCCAATGTGCTGGGTGATGCCGCCGGCCTCCTGGTCCGTGACGTTGGTCTTGGCCTTCCGGAAGGCGTCTAAAAGCGAGGTCTTGCCGTGGTCCACGTGGCCCATGATGGTGACCACAGGCGGCCTGGCCTCCTTCTTTTCCGGGGCCGTTTCCGCGGACCCGGCCCGGCGGAGCACGGTCTCCTCCTCAAAGGCGGCCTTTTCCACCTCGTAGCCGAACTCCGAGGCCAGCACCGAGGCGGTGTCAAAGTCGATGGTCTGGTTCATCGTGGCCATGACACCCATGTCCATGAGCTTTTTGATGAGCTCGTTGGCCTTGATGCCCATGCGCTTGGCCAGGTCCGAAAGCATGATGGCCTCGTCCACCTTGATGCGGCGCTTGATGGCCTTGGGCGTGGTGGTCATGGTCTGGGCGGGCTTGAGAGCCTTGGCGCCCTTCTTGCCCTTCCGGTGCCTTCCCGGGGCCTGGTCGTAGAGGTCCTTGCCCTCCACCACCGCCTTTTTGCGGAAGGAGATCTTTTTCTTGAAGAACCGGGGGTCCACTTCCTCGGCGTGCTGGGCGCCCTTTTTCTTGCCCTTTTTCCTCCGCTTGCCGACGGTTTCCTCGCCCGCGGGGGGCGGGCCCGTGGGCCGGAACACGGCGGGATGCTCGGCGCGCGCCGAAGGGGGAGGCTGGGGCGCAACCGGATGCTCCGGCAGGCTGATGATCTTGGCCGCGGGTTCGCTCTTTTTCTTCTTTTGGGCCTTGGGCTTGGGTTTTTCCTCCTCCACCGGAGCCGGCTCCGGCGGCGCGGCCTCCTGCGCCTCGGCAGGCGGGGCCGCCGCCTCGGCTTCTGCGGGAGGCTCGGGCGAGGGAGCCTCCTCCGCCGGCTTGGGCGGCTTGGCCTTTTCCCCGGGCTTTTTCTTGGCCGGGGCGGGCTTGACCACCTTGGCGGGAGTCTCCTCCTTGGCTTTCTTGGGCTTTTTGGCCTTTTCCTCCGGGAGAGCGGCTGGTTCGGCCGGCGTCGGCGGGGCCGGGGCCTCTTCCGGCGCTTCTTCCGGGGGCGGCGCGGGTTCGCGCGCCTCGGGCGGGGCCGCCTCGGCCTCGACGGGCTTGGGCCGGGTCACGCGGCGGCGCCGGATGACGCCGCTGGCCACGCGCTTTTCTTCCACGTCCTGCGCCGTCTTGTTCAAGATGAGGTCCCGGATCTTCTGGGCGTCCTCGGGCTCCAGGGCGTTCATGTGGTGGGTCACGGGCTCGGGAAGCTCGATGCCCTGGATTTTCTCCAGGAGCATCTTGTTGGTCATGTTAAGCTCCCTGGCCAACTCGTGGACTTTGATCTTGGACATTCATTCCCCCAAAAGAGCGGCTGCTTCAGCGCCAAATGCGCCCGGGCGTTTCGGCCCGCCTGCTTCAAGGGTTATAGGGTTTCTCTTTATCTCGCCGCGGGCTTTCCCGCATGCTTACGCGTTGGGCTTGTCCTCCACCGGGGGCGCTTCGCCGGCCTGTGCCACGGCCTCCTCCGGCTCCTCCCCGGTTTTGTCGGCCTCCTCGGCCCCGGCTTCGGCTTCTTCCCCTGCTTCCCCTGCCTCGGCGGCCTCGGCCTCCCGGGCCTCTTCTGCTTCCCGGTTTTGCACGGCCTTCGCCGCCGCGGCCACAAGGTCTGCGGGGTCAAGTTCCCCGGACCGCAAAAAGTCCAGGTCCCCGGGGTTGGCCTGGGCCAGCTCGTCCACGGAGAAGAACCCCTTCTCGTAGAGGGCGTCGGCCACGGACACGCTCATGCCCGGAAGCTCCAGCAGGGAGGCGTAGCCCTCCTGCATGGTGCGGTTGTAGGATTTTTCGTCCTTCACGTCCAAGCGCCACCCCGTGAGCTTGGAAGCCAAGCGCACGTTCTGGCCCTTCTTTCCGATGGCCACGGAAAGGAACTCGTCGGGCACGATGACTTCCATGGAGTGGTTTTCCTCGTCGATGATGACCCGGGAGATCTGGGCCGGGGCCAGGGCGTTGCATACGAACTTGGCCGCGTCCGCGTGCCAGGGCACGATGTCGATCTTTTCGCCCCTCAACTCATGCACCACGTTCTGCACCCGGCTGCCCTTCATGCCCACGCACGCGCCCACCGCGTCGATGTCCGAGTCCGAGGAGGCCACGGCGATCTTGGACCGCACGCCCGGCTCCCGGGCCGTAGCCATGATGCTCACGATGCCTTCGCCGATTTCAGGCACTTCCATCTTGAACAGGTTCATGAGGAAGTTGGGGTGGGTGCGGGAGAGAATCACCTGGGGACCGCGGCCTTCCAGGAGCACGTCCAGGATGTAGGCCCGCACCCGGTCTCCCCGGTGGTAGTTTTCCCTGGGCACCTGCTCCCGCGAGGGCAAAAGCCCCTCGGTGGAGCCCAGGTTCACGATGATGTCGCCGCGCTCCATGCGCTGGACGATGCCGTTTATGATCTCGCCCTTCCTGTCCACGAAGTTGTGGTAGACCGCGTCGCGCTCCGCGTCCTTCATCTTCTGGATGATGACCTGCTTGGCGCTCTGGGCGGCGATGCGGCCGAAGGTCCGGGTGTCCATGAGCACGCCCAGGGAGTCGCCGATCTCGCACTCCGGGTCCAGCTCACGGCCTTCCTCGAGGGTGATCTCCAGATCAGGATCGGTGATTTTTTCCACCACCTCCTTGAACTGGAACACCTCCACCTCGCCGCTCTCCTCGTTGTAGCGCACCTCGATGTCGGCCTTGGGGCCCAGCTTCTTGCGGGCCGCAGACTGCAGGGCCTCCTCCAGGGTGGTGATGAGGATGGCGCGGTCGATGCCCTTGTCGCGGGCGACCTGGTCGATGACGCGGCTGATTTCGCTTAGCATTGGTTTTCTCCTAATGGGGGTGAAGCCTGGCGGAAACCACGGCGTCACGCGGGATGGCCCATCGCTCGCCGTCCACCAGCAGGGTCACGAAATTTTCGTCCGCGCCCTCGATCACCCCGGTGAACTTTTTCCGGCCCTCCAGGGGCGTTTTGGTCTTGATTTTTGCCCGCTCGCCCAAAAACCGGTTGAAATGCCTGGTGGCGGTGAGCGGCCTGTCCGCGCCCGGGGAGGTCACCTCCAGCCGGTAGGGGCCTTCCGCCTCCAATTGCACGGCCAAAAGGTCTCCGGCCAGCCGGGAGGCGGTGGCGCAGTCGTCGATGCTCACGCCGCCTTCCCGGTCCACGTACAGCCGGAGCACCCGCCCGCCGGGCTCCCTTTTGTATTCCACCAGCAAAAGCTCCAGCCCCTCGGCGGCCAAAACCGGCGAAAGAAGCCGGGTCGCTTGCCTTACGATCCGCTCTTTGCGGGTTGCGGCGTCCTCGGTCGGGGGGGCGTCCGGTTTTTTGCCTTTTTCGGCCATTCCAAAAATCCATCCGCAGAAAAACGCCGGGAAGCCCGGCTGTGCGGCCGCACCGGCCCGCCGCCCTTTTGGGGCCCGGGCAATAAAAATAAAAAACGGGCCTTACGCCCGTTCCCTGAAAAGACACCTTGTAAAAAGCGCCACCGGTTCAGGTTGTCGACCAATCCGCTTCCAAAGCAGCGCGCCCGCAGATGCGGTGACGAAAACGGGCGGCCCCTCGGACAGGGACACAGGCGATCGGGTGGAGCGGGCAACGAGATTCGAACTCGCGACTCCAAGCTTGGGAAGCTTGTACTCTACCAACTGAGTTATGCCCGCAAGGCAACCATGAACACTAGGTACCTTTGCCTGGTTTGTCAACCATTTTCTTGGCCGGAGTCCAGCCAAAGCGATTATGTCACTCCTTAGCGCCAAGGGGGAAATGTCACCCCTTGGTAGACGGGGGCCTCACTTTTTGGAGGGAGGTTCCAGCCATGTGTTCGGAGGGGATGTTGACCATCGCCCAGGTAATCCGCCATGAAACCGTGAAAGCCGCCATGGAAGGCAGGCTCCAAAACGCCCAGGCGGCCGCTTCCCTCGGCATCAGCGCTGCAAAGGCTCAAACGTACGGTCCAAAA
>JAFDHW010000115.1 GCA_019308705.1 Deltaproteobacteria bacterium | reverse complement strand
GGCGAGCCCGATTCACGCGATAGCTGCGTCAGGAGGCGGTCGCGGTACAAAAGTACAGCTTCCCTCCTCCTTCCTTGCTCTCGCGCGAATCGAACCCGTGAATAATCCGGGCTAGGGGATATCCGCCAATGGATTTCCAGGACACCGCCATCCGCATTCCCCACTCCCGGCCCACGCTGGGCCCCGAGGAGCGCCGGGCCGTGGACGAGGTGCTGCGGAGCGGCCAGGTCGCCATGGGGCCGGAAGTGGCGGCCTTTGAGCGCGAAATGGCACGCGCGGTGGGCGTGGAACACGCCGTGGCGACCGGCTCGGGCACCGCGGCCCTGGCATTCGCCCTGGCCGGGCTTTCCGCCGGGCCGGGGACCGAGGTCATCGTGCCCGCTTACGTGTGCCCTGCCGTGGCCAACGCCGTGCTGTGGGCCGGGGCTACCCCCGTGCCCGCGGACGTGGACCCGGAAACCGGGTGCATGGACATGGAAGACGCCATGGCGCGCAAGACGGACAAGACCCGCGCCGTGGTGGCCGTGCACCTGTTCGGCCGCCCCGTGGACCCGGCGGCGTACAAGGCCCTTTCCGTGCCCGTGGTGGAGGACTGCGCCCAGGCCGTGGGCGCGGTGGTGAACAACCGGCCCGTGGGCAGCTTGTCCCACGCCGCCGTGTTCTCCTTCTACGCCACCAAGATGCTGTGCACGGGCGAGGGCGGCATGGTGCTCACCCCGGATGAAACCGTGGCCCGGAAGGCGCGCGCCATGCGCGAAAGCGACGTCCCCCCGTCCCCGGAAGGGCGGTACAACGCCAAGATGACGGACGTGGCGGCCGCCATGGGCAGGGCGCAGCTAAGGAAACTGCCCGGGTTCGTGGAAGCCCGCAGGCGTTTGGCCCACGATTTCGGCAGGGCGTTTTCCGGCCTGGACGCGGCCATCCTCCCCGACGCCCCGGGCCACGTGTTCTACCGGTTCGTGCTCAAGGTCCCCGGAGACGCCGACGAAGCCGTGGCCCGTATCCAGGCCCGGGGGGCGTCCGCCGAACTCCCCGTGCCCGAACCCCTGCACATGGCCCTGGGCCTCCCCGATTACCCCGGGGCCAGGTCCTGCCGCAAACACTTCGTGTCCATTCCCATCTACCCCTCGCTTTCCCGCCGGGAAACGAAGGCTGTGGTCAAGGCCGTAAAAGAGGCGCTGGGATAGAAGGCTCCGGGCGTTTTTATGTTCTCCCCGCGCGCTTTTTCACCATGAGCAGGCCGGGGGACCGGTGGATGTGCATGAGGGGGGAGGTGTGGCCCCGGCCGATGAACAGGGCTTCCATGGCCTCGAAGAGTACGGGGCGGTCGGGCCAGGTGAAGGCTTTTTCCCTGACCTTCAAGGCCTCCCACTCGGCCTTGGCGGAGGGATTTCCGGAAAACACCTCCTCCTTGGCCGGGGCGCAGAGGAACATGGCGCACACCAGGGGCGAAAGCGTCCAGGCGCAGCCGGAGCCGGACAAATACACGCAGCGGCGGCCCGGGGGCGGGTTCTCGAGGCGGGCGAGCAGGGAATCCACCCCTTCCGGGCCGGAGAGCAGGCCGTTTACCACGTGGTCCGCGAACCAGGTGAGGATGCCGTCGCGCGAGCAGCAGGCGCTTTTTTGGTCCGTGAAGCAGGCGGCGGTGCAATGGGCGGAAAAGTACTTGCCGGTGTACGCGTCCACCTCCCGCCGGAAGGAGAGGTAGGGCGCGGCCTGTTCGAGCAGGCGGTCCCTTTCGGCCCGGGAGGCCTGCTCGAGCCAGTTTCGCACCAGGGCGTGGGCGTGGGCGTGGTCTGCACGGTAGTCGTTCATGGGTCAAACATAGACCATTTTACCCCGGGTTGCCCCGGGCGCAAGCATTTCGGGTTGCCCAGGGGGCGGCTGCCGGGATATACCTGTAAAGCATCTTGATTTGCGGCAAGGTTTTCGTGCCGCCCAGCTTAACACGGATTATTCCTTCTGGGACAAATAGGGATGCCCCTGGCCGGGCCCGCGGGCCCTGGAAAGGAGAATCCGTCCGCCGTGCCCCTGCTGGCGGACGCAGGCCATGAAGTTTGCTTTCCGGTGCATGATGGACAACGGCCCCCGCGCCAACCAGGAGGACGCCCTTCTGGTGGGGGAGACGGTCTACCAGGGCCACGCGGTGGACGAATCCGGCCAGGGCGAAGCGCAGACGGTGGTTGCCGTGGCCCTGGACGGCCTGGGCGGCCACTCGGCCGGCGAGCGAGTGAGCGCGCAAACCGCGGAACTGCTCTCCCAAAAGCTGGCGGCCGCCGGCACGGACCAGGAGGCCGTCAACCAGGCCCTGGTGGAGGTGCAAAAGGAAATGGAGGCCCGCCGCGAAGACCTGGACGACGGGGGCACCACGGCCACGGGCCTTTTGACCGCCGCCGGCCGCGTGCTGGTGTTCAACCTGGGCGACAGCAGGGTGTACCGGGTTTCGCCGGGGCCGTTTTCCCGGGTGTCCACGGACCATTCCGTGGTCCAGCGCATGATCGGCCAGGGCCTCATCACGGAAAAGGAGGCCTTCACGAGCCCCTTCCGCAACCTGGTGGAGTTCGGCCTGGGACCCACCTTCGACCACGCCTGGGAAAAGTACCAAGTGAACTTCACGGAGGAGGCCATCGAAGGCGAGGCCGTCTACCTGTTGTGCACCGACGGGGTGTGCGACCTCTTCTCCGACGAAAAGCTTGCCGAGGTCATGGCCGACGGGTCCATGGACCGCGCGCAGGCGCTCATGGACGAACTCAAAACAGCGGGCCTGAAGGACAACACCAGTTTCATCCTCTTGCGCGTTTCGGCTTGAGGGCCGGGCGCGGACTTTTTCTCCGGGGCGCCATGAATCCCACCCAGGTCATCAAAAAGTGCCTGCCCACCTACAAGGTGGTGCGGCCCCTTGGCGAGGGCGTGTACGGGACGGTGTACGAGATCACGGACGGGCTGAAGGACCGGGCCGTGAAGGTGGTGCCCCTGGCCGTGGAACGCTCGTTGTCCAACCCCTCCAAGGCCGACTTGGACTCCCGCATCTCCCAGGACTTCCACGCGGTCAAGGAATACTACGAGAAGATCGAAGGCCCGGGCGTGCTCAAGGTCATGGACTTTCACCTGGTGGGCAAGGAGGTCACGGACACCGGGGCCAAGGGATACCTGGCCATTCTCATGGAGCTTTGCGTAAAGAACCTCCGGGACCACGTGTTGGACCAGGAGGGACGCCTTGCCACCGAGGAAGCCATGGGCCTCATGATGGAACTGGCGGGCGTTCTGCGCAGGCTCTCCCAGGAGTGCGGAGACCCCTTCCTGGTCACGGACTTGAAACCCTCCAACCTGCTGTTCAACCAGCAGGAAGACCTGGTCATCGGCGACCTCGGCGGGCTGAAGAGGCTCGCCTCGGTGTCCTCCACCGCCAAGGTGCAATACACCCCGGACTGGTCCGCGCCCGAAACCATCCTCCAGGCCCAGCGGCCTTCCTTGGCCACCATCCTCTATTCCTTCGGCCTGGTCTCCTTCTTCTTGTGGGAGGGCACCCTGCCCCACGAGGAAGCGGACTTCATCGAGCGGCTCTCCCTGGTCAAGGAAAAGGGCGTGGAGTTTTCCCGGCCCGACGTGCCGGACCACATCGCGGCGGTGATCCGCTCCTGCCTGGCCTTTGACCCCACGGACCGGCCCAGGGATTTCGAGGAGGTGGAGGAGGCGCTGGCCCCCAAAAAGAAAAAGCGGGACAGGGGAAAGGCCAAAAAGACCGCGCGGGCTCCCGTAAAAGCCGCTTCAACCAGAAGCGGCGGGACGTCCTCGCGGACGCGCGGCGCGCAGCGTTCGCGCTTCCGGGAGCCGGCTTCGCGCTACGCCCTGTGCCCGCGGTGCGCCCGGCCCAACCGGGTGCCCGGCGACCGGCCCCTGTCGCGCATGACCTGCCAGCATTGCCAAGGACCCTTGGCCCTTTCGCCACTGACCGTGGCGCGGGATTTTTTCCTGGCCACCCTGGTGTGCCTCCTGGGCTGGGCGGGTGCGGCCGGCGTCCAGAACGCCCTCTCGGCCCGGCAGGTGACCCTCTGGAACCCGGCGTGGGCCCCGGGGTGGATCCCGGGCGGCATGGCCGTGGGCCTGGGGCTGGTGTGGGCCATCCCCGGGTTTTCCAAGCGCCACGCCTTTTTCACGTTCCTGGCCGTTTCCGCCGCCGGGGTGGCCGCGAGGATGCCGGAATTTCCCGGCGCCATGGCGTGGTTTTTGCTCTGGACCGGCGCGGCGCTGGCCGCAGGCGCGGCGGTGCGCATGGCCATGCCCCGGTTCACCTGGGACATGGTGGGAGCCCACGCCGTGGCCTGGACCGCGTTTTTGGGCCTGGCCCTGTTCCTTTTCCTGGTGTTCAAAACGGAACTGACGGCGCTTCTGCCCGCCCTGGACCTGGAACAGATGCCGGTGCAGCGTGCGCTGATCGAGGCCATGGCCGCGCCCGCGGGTTTGGCGGCCACGTTCGTCATGGCCCGGCGGGCGGCGCGCCCCCTGCCCGCCAGGGAGCGCACCACCACCGCCCCCGTGCCGCCGCCGTAACGGGAAGAAGACCCCGGGCTGCGGACAGCATGGGCGGGCTCCAAAAGCCATGCGCCACTTTCCTTGAACCCCCGATCCGTTGTATGCTCCCGAACATCCCCTGCAACGCTTAGCCGGCGGATCGCATGAAGCTTTTCATCCAGATTCCCTGCTACAACGAGCGCGACACCCTGCCCGCAGTGCTGGCGGACCTGCCCCGAGAGATCGACGGCGTGGACGAGATCTACACCTTGGTGGTGGACGACGGGTCCACAGACGGCACGGCCGAAAAAGCGCGGGAACTCGGGGTGGATTTTGTCCTGCAAAACCCGGGCAACCTGGGCCTGGCCCAGTCCTTTGTGCGGGGCATGGAATCCTGCCTGAACCTGGGCGCGGACATCATCGTGCACACGGACGGGGACAACCAGTACCAGGGCGCGGACATCCCCAGGCTGGCCGCGCCCGTCCTGCAGGGCGAGGCGGACATGGTGGTGGGATGCCGGGACATCTCCGGCCACCCGGAGTTCTCCCGGACAAAGAAGCTTTTGCAGAAGCTGGGCAGTGCGGTGGTGCGGAGGCTTTCCGGCACGGGCGTGCCCGACGCCACCAGCGGGTTCCGCGCCTTTTCCCGCCGGGCCGCCTTGCGGCTTTGCGTGATGAACATGTTCTCCCACACCCTGGAAACCCTCATCCAGGCCGGGGAGTGCGGCCTGCGCGTGGCCTGGGTCCCCGTGGGAACCAACCCCAAGACCCGCCCCTCGCGCCTGTTCTCCTCCAACTTCCAGTTCATCAAAAACCAGCTTATGGTCCTTTTTTCCTCCTACCTGTTCTACAGGCCCAAACGGTTCTTCGGGCTGTTGTCCGCGGGCTCCGGCCTGGTGGCCTTAGCCGGGTCCGCGCGCATCGCCTACTATCTGGCCTTTGCGCCGCCGGACATGATCAAGTTCAAGACCGGCACGGGCCTGCTGGTGCTGTTCGCCCTGATTTTGTGCGTGCTGTTCGCGGTTTCCGGCCTGTTCGCCTCCGTGTTCACGGGCCACCGGTTCCTTTTGGAGGACATCCGCTTCCGGGTGCGCGCCGCCCAGCCGCCGTCCGCCTCCCTGGTGGACAACCGCGACCTGTACGCCGCCCCGGAATTTTTCCGCTGGAAAGAGCTTTCCGCGGGACATATCCCGCCGGCAAGGGTTTCCCATGGCTAAGGCTGTCCTGGTCCACGCGCCGCTGAAAAACGTCCTGGGCGCGGCCACACCGGACTACGTGGACGAGAACCGGGGCGCAAACCCGCCCATGGGGCTTTTGTACTTGAAGGCCGCGCTCAACCGCTCGGCGCACGAATCCGCGTTTCTCGACGCCAACCTGGAGGGCCTGGACCACCGCCAGGCGGCCCGCCGCGCGCTTTCGCACCAGCCGGACCTCATCGGCATCCAGGCCATGACCCACACCATGCCCGACGCCTGCCTCCTGGCAAAGGAAATCAAGGCCGCCTCGCCGGGAACCGCCGTGATGATCGGCGGGCCCCACCCCACCATCTATCCCGAGGAAACCGCGGCCCTGCCCTACGTGGACTTCGCCTTCGCCGGGGAGGGGGAGGAGGGGCTGATAACGTTCCTGGATCGCTTCGACGATCCCGAGGCCCGGCTTTCGGTGCCCGGCGTGGCCGGCAAAAAGGACGGCAACGTGGTGTACACCCCGTCCGCCGGGCTGCTTTCCGACCTGGACGCCGTGCCCATTCCCGCGCGCAGGGACACCCCCTACGATCGCTACACGTCCGTGCTGGCGCAGAAAAACCCCATCGCCATCATGATCACCTCCCGGGGCTGCCCGTTCTCCTGCGTGTTCTGCAACCGCATGGGCAGAAAGTACCGCGCCCATTCCGCGGACCGCGTGCTGGCGGAGTTCGACGACGTGGTCTCTTTGGGCGTGGGCGAGGTGTTCATCCACGACGATACCTTTTCCCTGGACCGGAAACGGGTGGTCGACATCTGCCAGGGACTGATGGAGCGCGGCGCGCCCGTGGTGTGGGAGGCCCGCACCCGGGTGGACCGGGTGGACCCGGAACTGCTGGCCCTCATGAAAAAGGCCGGGTGCGCGCGGCTGTCCTTTGGCGTGGAGTCCGGCTCGCCCAGGGTTTTGGCCGCCATGAAAAAGGGGACCACCCCGGACCAGGCCAGGGCCGCCTTTTCCTGGTGCCGGGCGGCGGGCATCACCACCCTGGCGGATTTCATGGTGGGAAACCTGGAAGAAACAGAAGAAGACATCCAACAGACCCTGGACCTGTTGAAGGATTTGGACCCGGACTACGCCCAGTTCTCCATCTGCTCCCCCTACCCGAACACCCCCCTCTACCAGCTGGCCCTGGATCAGGGCGTGGTCAAGAGCGACGTGTGGCGCGCGTTCGCCGCCGACCCCCTGGCCCCCTTTGAAAGCCCCGCGTGGACCGCCCACTTCTCCAGGGAGGAGCTTGACGCCATCTGCGCCCGGGCCTACCGCAAGTTCTACTTCCGCCCCCGGTTCATCCTCCGCCAGGCCAAAAAAATCCGTTCCCCGGAGACGCTCTTCACCATGGCCAGAGGCGCGCTGGGAATGCTCAAGGGTGGGAGATAGCGGGAAAAATCCTTTTCGCCCCGGGTGATGGAAAAGGGCTTCCCCAAGCTTTCCAAACTAGCCCGGATTATTCACGAAGCCTGAGGAATTTTGCCCGAATGGCAGAATTCCTCCAATAATCAGACTGTCTTTGGCGCAAGACCCAAAAAACAGCTCCAACGGATTGAAAATAAAGAAAAATTCGATCTCGGGCAA
>JAFDHW010000114.1 GCA_019308705.1 Deltaproteobacteria bacterium | reverse complement strand
GTGATTTCGGCGGCTTATCTGCTTTCCGTATATCACAATCCCCAAGAAAATCCACCCCCGTTTGCGCGATTTTTTCTTTTTATCCTGGATAGTTAGGCTTTATGGACAGGCACTCCTTAATATACCTGCTTTCTTTTGGAAAAGGGGGTTTTCCCCCCAACATCTTTTACGCCTTCTTCATCTCCTGCATGGCGGCTTTTTCCAGGATATGGACGGCGAAGATGAACTGCTCGAAGCGTTTGTCCTTGGTCTGGCCGTGGTAGTAGCGGTAGTAGATCTGCTGGGCGATGCCCATGAGGCGGAACAAACCGAACACGAGGTAGAAGGTGAAGGGACGGGCGGATATGCCGGTCTTTTCGGCATAGAGGCCCACGATTTCGTCTCTGGTCATCATACCCGGCAGGTTGGTGGGCATCATGCGGACGGCCTGGAATTCCTCGGGGTCGTCGGCCTGGACCCAGTAGGCCAGCGAGCTCCCCAGGTCCATCAAGGGGTCGCCGATGGTGGCCATTTCCCAGTCCAGCACGCCGATGATCTTCAAGGGGTTTGCCGGGTCCAGGATCACGTTGTCGAACTTGTAGTCCCCGTGGATGACCGCGGCGCGGGTCCCCCCCCGCGGCATGTTCTTTTCCAGCCATTCCATGACACCCTCGGCGGCGGGGGCGTCCGGGGTGCGGGCGTCGCGGTAGCGCCTGCTCCAGCCGCGCACCTGGCGCTCGATGTAGCCCTCGGGCTTGCCGAATCCGGCAAGGCCGATCTTTTCATGGTCCAGGTTGTGGAGCTTCGCGTGGAGGCCCACCAGTTCCCCGCACAGGTCCCGGGCCTCCGGGGGGCTCAGGGAAAGACCCTCGGGCAGGTCCTTTCTCAAGATGATGCCCTCGATCTTTTCCATGACGTAGAAGGGCGCGCCCAGGATGGACTCGTCCTCGGTGTAGGCCAGGGGTTTGGGGCAGGGAAAGTGGGGATGCAGGGCGGACAGGATCCTGTACTCCCTTCCCATGTCGTGGGCGGACTTGGCCTTGCGGCCGAAGGGCGGCCTTCTGAGCACCAGGTCCGTGTCCCCCACCTTCAACAGGTAGGTCAGGTTGGAGTGTCCCGAGGGGAACTGGAGCACGGAAAGCTCGCCGGAAAGCTCCGGGATGGCGTCCTTCAAAAACTCCTCCACCCGTGCCTTGTCCAGTTCCTCTCCTTCCCTGGGGGTCTTTGCCGAATCGATCAGGCTCATGTTGCTTCTCCGGAATCAGGCGCCAGAAACCGCTCCACCCAGTCCAGGACGAACCGGGCGTAGTTTTCCACGGTCACTTTCCGGGAACGGTATTTCCAGCGCTTCAGGTACCAGTCCTGGAGCACGGCCTTGATGGCCGCAGCGGTGAGCCGGGGATCGGTTTCCCGGAAAACCCCCTGGCGCCTGCCCTGCTCCAGGATGCGCACGAACAAACTTTCCGCGGCCAGCTCCGAGGCGATGGCCTCCTTGCGCTGCTTCTTGGGCAGGTTCTTGGCTTCCATGTAGGAAAAATAGAACCAGGGCTGCATGACTTCCGACAAGTACAGGTGCCCCACGATGGCGGCCTTCAGCTGGTCGGCGGGGCCGTCGGCCGCGGTCACCTGGTCGGTGAGCACCCGGGTGGTGATGCGGCGACCCTGCTCCTGGATCATGGATACCAGTTCGTCCTTGCTGGTGAAGTAGGAATACAACGCGCCCATGGAAAGGCCCGAGCCCTCGGAGAGGTCCCGCAGGCTCATGGCCTGGAAGCCCTTGGCGTTGGAAATGGACAGGGTGGCGTCGAAGATCCTGGCCAAGTTCTTCACCACCCGCTCGGGCTTCTTCACCTTGATCTTGTCCGCGTTCTCCGCGAAAATTTCCTCGCAGATCTGCTTCTTGGACACGTTCACCAGGTTCTTGAACTGGGCCAGGGTCAGCATCAGCGCACCGTCCTGTTTTCGTAGCGGGAGAGGATGCGGCGGCCCATGGAGACCTTGTGCACCTCGTCGGCCCCGTCGTAGATGCGGGCCGCCCGCTCGTGGCGGTAGAAGAAGGCGAGCGGCGTGTCATCCGTCATGCCCAGGCCGCCGTGGACCTGCAGGGCGCGGTCCACCACCATCTCCATGGTGTTGGCCACGAAGAACTTGATCCCGGAAATCTCGTCCCTCGCCTCCTTCTGCCCCAGGGTGTCCATCTTCCACGCCGCGTAGAGCACCATGGCGCGGGCGGCCTGTATCTGGGCCGCGCACTCGGCGACCCAGGCCTGGACGATCTGCTTGTGGGCCAGGGTCTTGTCGTTGCCCATCGGCCGGTTTGCCGCCCGGTGGCACATGAGGTCAAAGGCCCGGCGGCAGATGCCCAGCCAGCGCATACAGTGGTGGATGCGCCCGGGCCCCAGGCGCTCCTGGGCGATGACGAACCCGTGGCCCTCGGGCCCCAGGAGGTTTTCCACGGGCACCCGGCAGTCCTGGAACAGGATCTCGCCGTGGGAGAAGTAGCCGTCGCCCGCGTGGCCCATGACCGGGATGTTGCGCACCAGGTTGAACCCCGGGGTGTCCGTGGGCACGATGATCATGGACGCCCGCAGGTACGGAGGAGCCTCGGGGTTGGTCACGGCCATGACGATGGAAAAAGCCGCCCCGTCCGCGGCGGTGGAGTACCACTTGTGGCCGTTGATCACGTAGTGGTCGCCGTCCTTGACCGCGGTGGTGTCCAAAAGAAGGGGGTTGGACCCGGGAAGCTCCACCTCGGTCATGGAGAAGCAGGAGCGGATGCGGCCCTCCACCAGGGGGACCAGCCAGCGCTTCTTCTGCTCCTCGGTGCCGTGGAGGTGGAGAATCTCGATGTTGCCCGCGTCCGGGGCCTGGCAGTTGAACACGTAGTGGCCCAGCGGGCTTCTGCCCAGGCACTCGGACACCAAGGCGTGCTCCGTGAGGGAAAGGCCCATGCCGCCGTATTCCACGGGATGGTTGGGAGCCCAAAGCTCCATCTTCTTCACCATGTCCCGCTTCTTCTCCAGCTCGGGCTCCATCTCGGCGAAAGTCTTGGTCGCAACCTCGGGCTCCATGGGAATGAGCTCACGGTCCACGAACTCGTCCATCATGGAAATCACGGCCTGCATTTTTTCCGATACGGTAAAGTCCATTTTTTCCTCCAGCCGCTGCGCCCTGTATTTGTTCCGGTCCTATCGGAAGGTTATGAGCTTTTCGTCGCCGTGGCGCTCCAGGTGGGACACGTCGTTGAACCCGTAGAGGATGATCCCGCGCTTGCCGTAGCGGAACCGGGTCACCGAGGCGTTCAACACCTGGAAGGCCAGCTCCATGGTCGTTTCGTCGGAAAGGGAAAGGGCCATCTGCACGGCCGCGGCAATGGGCCCGGCGGACGTGAACACCACCACCTGGCTCTTCCTGCCATGGGCGGCCATGAGCTTTTCCATGCCCGATCGCACCCGGCCGGTGAACGCGTGCCACTTGGCCGCCACCTCCGGCGCCGTCTCCCCCCGCACCCACCGGAGCATGATCTTCTCGAACAGCCGGTTGAACGCACGCTTGTCGGAGGCCACCGCGGCCAGGTCCGCCTTGGCGGCCGGATCCTCGGCCACCAGGTTGTGGATCTCGCTCTGCCACACGGTAAGCGCGTCGAACTCGTCGAAGTGCGGGTCCGTTTCCAAGCCGCCGTTCCCGCCCTTTTTTCTCCACCGCTCCACAAAGGGCGCGGCGGTTTCCTTGTGCCGGACCATGGAGCCGGAATACACGGCGGTGAAGGACAGGGGCACGGTCATGAAGTGTTCGGCCAGGATCTCCGCCTGACGGTGTCCCAGGTCCGAGAGCTTGTCGTAGTTGCCCTGGCCGAAGCTGGCCTGCCCGTGGCGGACCATGTGGATGATGCTCATGGAATTTCCGTTTTCCCTTCGTTGGTTTCTTTCTGAACCATGCGCGGAAATCTGTCAACAAAAAAAACGAACGATTGTTCTATTTTTGCCAAGAGCAAAAGGAATGGAAACCAGGTGGTTACGCGCTGCATCACGGCCAGAAAAAACTTTCCATGTGCCCAAAGCCCCGGTCCGCCGCGGGCCAAGCCCTGGAATTGTCCTTGTACCATTGATGTAATGGCTCGATTTTACATGGCCATCCAACCAAAAACGACAACGGCAAATCAACCCGCGGTTGACAGGGTCAACCTGGATGATAGTTTTATTTGACGCGGCAGGTTTCCCTTTCACCAACCAGGGGAGTATCATGGCAGACAAGGAAAAAATTGTTGTAAAAAATTTATATAAAATTTTCGGACATCATCCCGCGCGGGCCTTTCCGTTGTTGAAAAAAGGGAAGACCAAGGAGGAAATCCATGCCGAGCTTGGCCTGACCATAGGGGTGCAGGACGCCAATTTCAGCATCCCGGAGGGCGAAATCTTCGTGATCATGGGGCTTTCCGGGTCGGGGAAATCCACCCTGGTGCGCATGTTCAACCGGCTCATCCAACCCACTCGCGGCCAGGTCCTGGTGGACGGCAGGGACATCGTGTCCATGGGCAAGGCCGAACTCATCAAGCTGTTGCGGTCGGACATGTCCATGGTGTTCCAGTCCTTTGCCCTCATGCCCCACATGACCGTGCTTCAGAACGCCGCTTTCGGCTTGGAAACGGCGGGGATGCCCAAAAAGGAGCGGGAGCTCCGCGCCCTGGACGCCCTGGAGCAGGTTGGGTTGAAGCCCTACGCCGACAGCATGCCCCGCGAGCTTTCCGGGGGCATGCAACAGCGGGTGGGCCTGGCGCGGGGCTTGGCGGTGGACCCCTCCATCCTGCTCATGGACGAGGCTTTCTCCGCCCTGGACCCGTTGATCCGCACCGAGATGCAGGACGAGCTTCTGCGCCTGCAAAGCGAGCACCAGCGCACCGTGGTGTTCATCTCCCACGACCTGGACGAGGCCATGCGCATCGGCGACCGCATCGCCATCATGGAGAGCGGCCGCATCGTGCAGATCGGCACCCCGGACGAGATTCTCCAGGACCCGGCCGACGAGTACGTGAAGGCCTTTTTCCGGGGGGTGGACCCCACCAACGTGCTTTCCGCCGGCGACATCGCCAGAAAGACCCAGGTGACGGCCATCCGCCACAAGGGAGAGGGTCCCCGGGCCGTGCTGGAGCGGTTGAACCGCGAAGACCGGCCCTACGCCTACGTCTTGGACCAGAAGAAGGTCTACCAGGGCATCGTTTCCGTGGATTCCCTGAAAAGCGTCATCAAGGACGGCGGCGAGCCCCGGTTCGCGGACGCCTTTCTCCCGGGAGCGGACCCCGTGGACGCGGCCGCGCCGTTGCAGGACCTCATCCCCCTGCTCACCGCGGCGCCCTGGCCCCTGCCCGTCGTGGACGAGGCCGGGAGGTACCTGGGCGCGATTTCCAAAAACATCTTTTTAAAGGCCCTGTACCGGGCGGACATGCCCGAGGAGACCACCGGGGAGAACCCCCCGGAGGCGAATGGATAGGAGAAGGCCATGGCGGGTTTCTGGGATTTCGAAGACCCCCTCATTCCCATGGAGGACTGGATCGAGACCACGGTGGACTGGCTGGTGGCCAACTACCGGTCCGAGTTCCAGCTCATCAAGTGGCCGGTGCAAAAGGTCATGTGGGGCATGGAGGCCCTGTTCAAGGGGGTGCATCCCGCGGTGATGATCGGGCTTCTGACCCTCGCCGCCTGGAAGCTGGTGGGCTGGCGCATGGCGCTTTTCACCGCGGCCACCCTGTTTCTGGTGGGGCTTCTCGGCATGTGGGAGCACACCATGGTCACCCTGGCCATGGTGGTTTCCGCGGTGGCCTTCTGCGCGGCGGTGGGCATCCCCCTGGGCATCCTGGCCTCCCAGAGCGACCGGTTCGAGGCGGGCCTGCGGCCGCTGCTGGACGCCATGCAGACCACCCCGGCCTTCGTGTACCTGGTGCCGGTGGTCATGCTGTTTTCCATCGGCACGGTGGCCGGGGTCATCGCCACCATCATCTTTGCCATGCCCCCCATCATCCGCCTGACCAACCTGGGCATCCGCCAAGTGCCCCAGGAACTCGTCGAGGCATCCAGGGCCTTTGGCGCCACCCGGAGCCAGCGCCTGCGCCGCGTGCAGATCCCTCTCGCCATGCCCACCATCATGGCGGGCCTGAACCAGACCATCATGCTGTCGTTGTCCATGGTGGTCATCGCCGCCTTGATCGGCGCGGGCGGCCTGGGGGTTCCGGTGTTCGAGGGGTTAAACAGCCTGCAGGTGGGCCTGGCCGGCGTGGGAGGCCTGTCCATCGTACTCATCGCCATGGTCTTGGACCGCCTCACCCAGGCCTTGGGCACGCCCAAGGCCAAGTGACCGAAAAGGGAGGAAACTCTCCTTTGCTTTCAACCCGAACAACGGAGAAAACCATGAGAAAAACGAGCCGCACATTCACCCTGATGACCTTCGTCGCCCTTCTGCTCTTCGCGGGGACGTCTCTTGCCGTGGACCTGCCCGGAAAGGGCGTTACCGTACAGCCCGCACGGGCCACCTGGACCACGGGCTACTTCCTGGAGGCCCTCTACAGCCGGGCCCTGGAAAACCTGGGGTATGACGTGAAGGACCCCAAGGAGTTCTCCAATCCCATCTTCTACCAGAGCGTCATGCAGGGCGACGTGGACTTCTGGGCCAACGGCTGGTTCCCGATACACAACGCCCAATTGCCCAAGAACTTCGACCAAGGCGCGCGGATCGCCGGCACCATCGTCAAGGCCGGCGCGATCCAGGGCTACCTGGTTTCCAAGGGCGCGGCGGAAAAGTACAACATCAAGAGCCTGGACGACTTCAAGAGGCCCGAGGTGAAAAAGGCCTTCGACGCCAACGGCGACGGCAAGGCCGACTTGGTGGCCTGCCCGCCGGGCTGGGGCTGCGAAAAGGTCATCGGCCACCACCTCAAGGTCTACGGCCTTACGGACCACATCAATCCCATCAAGGCCTCCTACTCCGCGGCCATGGCCGACGCGGTGGCCCGGGCCCAGGCCGGCCAGCCGGTCTTCTTCTACACCTGGACGCCCAACTGGACGGTGAACAAGTTCAAGCCCGGCAAGGACGTGGTGTGGATCAACGTGCCCGAGATCATCCCCTCCGAGGCCCAGAAGGGCGTGGAAGAGGGTATGACCGCCTCCGGGGTGGCGGGCGCGGTGACCGACCCCATCAAGATGGGTTTCGTGGCCAGCGACATCGCGGTGGTGGCCAACAACGACTTTCTGGAAAAGAATCCCGCCGCGGCCAAGTTGTTCGAGATCATGTCCGTGCCCCTTGAAGACATCGCCGCCCAGAACGTCAAGATGTACGAGGGAGAGGACGGCCAGAAAGACATCGAGCGCCACGTGGACGAGTGGATCGCCGCCCACCATGACCA
>JAFDHW010000113.1 GCA_019308705.1 Deltaproteobacteria bacterium | reverse complement strand
CGGTGGCCTGACGAGCGAAGCGCCCGAAGGATAGCCCATGATCGGCGGCGGATTCGGCAACATATTCAAGATCCCGGAGTTAAAGAGGCGGATCATCACCACGCTTCTGCTCCTGATGGTCTACCGGGTGGGCGTGCACATCCCCACGCCGGGTATCGATGCGACGGCCCTTGCGTCTTTCTTCGCCAAGGCCCAGGGGACGCTTCTGGGCCTGTTCGACATGTTTTCCGGCGGCGCGCTGGAAAGGCTTTCCGTGTTCGCCCTGGGCATCATGCCCTACATTTCCGCCTCCATCATCCTGCAGCTTTTGACGGTGGTCATCCCCCACCTGGAGCGGCTTTCCAAGGAAGGCGAGCAGGGGCGCAAGAAGATCACCCAGTACACCCGTTACGGCACGGTGGTCATCGCCGTCATCCAGGGTTTCGGCATCGCCGTGGGCCTGGAGAAGATGTCCGCTCCCGGCGGCGCGCCGGTGGTCATGGCCCCGGGCTGGGGTTTCCGGATCATGACGGTGATGACGCTCACCGCGGGCACCGCCTTCATCATGTGGCTGGGCGAGCAGATCACGGAGCGGGGCGTGGGCAACGGCATCTCGCTCATCATCTTCGCCGGCATCGTGGCCCGGCTGCCCAGCGCGGTCACCAACACGGTGCGCCTGTTGTCCGCGGGCGAGATGAGCATCTTCATCATGGTGTTTCTGCTGGCGCTCATGGTGGCGGTGGTGGGGTTCATCGTCTACGTGGAGCAGGGCCAGCGCCGCATCCGGGTGGAATACGCGAAAAGGGTGATCGGCCGGAAGATGTACGGGGGGCAGAGCACCTTCTTGCCCTTGAAGATCAACACCGCGGGCGTCATCCCGCCCATTTTCGCAAGTTCCATCATGATGTTTCCGGCCACCATCGGAAACTTCGTGGACGTGCCCTGGCTAAAGGCCGTGGCCGGGGCCATGCGGCCGGGCAGCGTGTGGTGGGAGTTGCCCTACGTGGGGCTCATCTTCTTCTTCTGCTACTTCTACACGGCGGTGACCTTCAACCCCGTGGACGTGGCGGACAACCTGAAAAAGTACGGGGGGCACATCCCGGGAATCCGGCCGGGCAAGAACACGGCCGATTACATCGACCGGGTGCTCACCCGGATCACCCTGGGCGGGGCGGTTTACGTGTCCGCGGTGTGCGTGCTCCCCTCGGTCTTGACCACCCAGTTCAACGTGCCTTTCTACTTCGGGGGCACGGCCTTGCTGATCGTGGTGGGCGTGGCCATCGACACCATCGCCCAGATGGAATCGCACATGCTGACCCGCCATTACGAAGGGTTTTTGAAAAAGGGTCGGACGCACGGCCGGCGGTGAAGCCAGGATGGTGGTGCTCAAAACCAGGGCCGAAATCGAAAAGATGGAGGCCGCCAACCGGATCGTGGCCAAGGTGCTCGCCGCCATGGCCGCGGAGGTGGCTCCCGGGGTTCCCACCTTGCGGCTGGACGAGATCGCCCGGGGCATATGCGGCAAGGAAGGGGTCAAGCCCGCGTTTCTGGGGTACCGGGGCTTTCCTTTCGCGGTGTGCGTGTCGGTGAACGACGAGGTGGTCCACGGGTTTCCCTCCAAGCGCAAGCTTGCCGAGGGGGACATCGTGAGCATGGATTTCGGGGTGCTGGCCGAGGGCTTTTACGGCGATTCGGCCGTCACCGTGCCCGTGGGCGAGGTGAGCGCGGGCACCGGGAGGCTTCTGGCCGCCACCGAAGAGGCCCTGGCGGCCGGCATCGCCGCGGCGGTGCCGGGAAACCGGCTTTCGGACATCGGCCACGCGGTGCAGACGGTGGCCGAGGGCGCCGGGTTTTCGGTGGTGCGCAAGTTCGTGGGCCACGGCATCGGCCGGGAGCTTCACGAAGACCCCCAGATTCCCAATTACGGGCCTCCGGGGAAGGGTCTCCGGCTCAAAGAGGGCATGACCCTGGCCATCGAGCCCATGGTGAACGCGGGAGGCTGCGACGTGAGGATCCTGGAGGACGGGTGGACCGCCGTCACGTCGGACGGTTCGTTATCCGCCCATTTTGAGCACACCGTCGCCATCTTGGAAAACGGGCCGCGGGTTCTAAGCGCGCCCGTCGGGAGCGGGTAAATGGCCAAGGAAGAGAATATCGAGGTGAAGGGAAAGGTGGTGGAAACCCTTCCCAACGCCATGTTCCGCGTGGAGCTGGAAAACGGGCACCAGGTGCTGGCCCACATCTCCGGCAAGATGCGGATGCATTTCATCAAGATCCTCCCCGGGGATAACGTGGTGGTCCAGCTGTCCCCCTATGACCTGTCCAGGGGAAGGATCGTGTACCGGTCCAAATAGGACCGGGCGCCGGGAGACAACCATGAAGGTCCGTGCATCGGTAAAGAAGATCTGCCCCAAATGCAAGATCGTGCGGCGCAAAGGCGTCGTCCGGGTCATTTGCGAAAACAAGCGCCACAAGCAGCGCCAGGGTTAGGAGGACACGTTGGCACGTATTGCGGGCGTAGACCTGCCCAAGAGAAAGCGCGTGGAGATAGGGCTCACCTACATCTACGGGATCGGGCGCGCCACCAGCCGGAAGATCCTGGACACGGTAGGCGTGGACGTAAACACCAAGACGGATGATCTGACCGAATCCCAAATCAACGACATCCGCCGGGAAATCGACGAAAAATACCGGGTGGAGGGCGAGCTGAGGACCCAGGTGTCCATGAACATCAAGCGGTTGATGGACCTTGGATGCTACCGGGGCCTGCGTCACCGCCGCGGGCTGCCCGTCCGCGGCCAGAGGACCTCCACCAACGCCCGGACCCGCAAGGGCCCCCGGCGCGCCGCGGTGAAGAAAAAGGGCGGAGCCAAGAAGAAATAAGGATACAGGTGAATCCACATGGCTAAACGAAGAGTCGCCAAGAAGCGGGAAAAGAAGAACGTTCCCACGGGGGTGGTGCACATCCAGTCCACGTTCAACAACACCCTGGTCACCATCACCGACCCCGGCGGGGCGGTGGTGGCCTGGTCCTCGGCCGGTGTGGTGGGGTTCAAGGGCTCCAGGAAGAGCACGCCCTTCGCCGCCCAGATGGCCGGCGAGGACGCCGCCAAGAAGGCCATGGACCACGGCATGCGCAACGTGGAAGTCTATGTGAAGGGTCCCGGCCCCGGACGGGAAAGCGCGCTCCGCGCGGTTCAGGCTGCGGGGCTTAATGTGACCATGATCAAGGACGTGACCCCCATTCCCCACAACGGTTGCAGGCCCCGCAAGAGGCGCCGCGTGTAACCCGGGTTTTTGGCGAGCAACAAGGAGGCCGGTTTGGCAAGATATACGGGTTCGGTTTGCAGCTTCTGCCGGCGGGAGAACATGAAGCTCTTTTTGAAGGGCGACCGCTGTTATTCGGACAAGTGCGCCTTTGAACGCAGGGGATACCCCCCGGGACAGCACGGCCAGAGGCGCCGGGGCAAGGTTTCGGACTACGGCATCCAGCTTCGCGAGAAGCAGAAGGTCAAGCGCATGTACGGCCTGACCGAAAAACAGTTCCGCCTGACGTTCGACAAGGCGGACCGGGCCAAGGGCATCACGGGCACCAACCTTCTGGTGCGTTTGGAGCGCAGGCTGGACAACGTCATTTATCGCCTGGGCTTTGCGAACAGCCGCGCCCAGGCCCGGCAGATGGTGCGCCACGGTCATTTTTCCGTCAACGGCCGGAAAGTGGACATCCCCAGCGCCTTGGTTTCCATCGGCGACGAGATCACCGTGCGGGAAAAGAGCAAGGAGACCGCGGCGATCAAGGACGCCCTGGAGTCCGTGGTGAGGAGGGGCGTGCCCCAATGGCTGGAACTGGACAAGGAGGGCATGAAGGGGACGGTGAAGGCCTACCCCACGCGTGAAGAGCTGACCATGCCCATGGCCGAGCAGCTCATCGTGGAATTGTACTCCAAGTAGCCATTCCATCCGGACCGGCGGGAATCTGTGCCCGCCGGGAGATTAAGGTATCCGGTCCAGCCGGCCGGCGCCGCGAAAGGCGGCGTAACCTTGGAGAGGCAATATGGCATCCAACGAGCTGATGTACATGAACTGGAGGGAGCTTATCAAACCCCAGAAGGTTTCCGTGGAGGGTACGGAGACTTACGGCAAGTTCGTGTGCGAGCCCCTGGAGCGTGGGTTCGGGCTCACCCTGGGAAACGCCCTGCGCCGCATCCTTTTAAGTTCCCTGTATGGGACGGCCATCGTTTCCGTGAAGTTTGAGCGGGTGATGCACGAGTTTTCTCTCATCCCGGGTGTTTTGGAAGACGTAAGCGAGATCATCCTGAACTTGAAGGAGGTGCGCCTGGTTTCCGAGGAGGCGGGCCCCCACACGCTCACCGTCAGCGCCGAGGGCCCCGGCACCGTCACGGCCGCGGACCTGGTTTCCAAAGACGGCAAGGTTCAGGTGCTGAATCCCGACCAGCATATCGCCACGTTGTCCGAGGAGGGCAAGGTGGACATGACCCTGACCGCCAAGGCGGGCAAGGGCTACGCCGTGGCCGAGGCCAACAAGGACGAGGATGCGCCGGTGGGCACTATCTTCGTGGACTCGGTGTTCTCGCCCATCAAAAGGGTCAACTACGTGGTGACCAACGCCCGGGTGGGCCAGCGCACGGACTATGACAAGCTCACCCTGGAAGTGGAGACGGACGGGTCCGTGTCCCCCGAGGACGCGGTGGCCTATGCGGCCAAGATCCTGAAGGAGCAGATCTCCATTTTCATCAATTTTGATGAGGAGGCGGAGCCGGAGCAGAAGGCCGAGGAAGAAGAGCACGAGCGGCCCGATTTCAACGAGAACCTGTACCGGAACGTGGACGAGTTGGAGCTTTCCGTGCGTTCGGCCAACTGCCTGAAGAACGCCGACATCCACAAGCTCTACGAGCTGGTGCAGAAAACCGAAAGCGAAATGCTCAAGACCAAGAATTTCGGAAGAAAGTCCTTGAACGAGATCAAGGAGGTCCTGAGCGAGATGGGGCTTAGCTTCGGCATGAAGCTGGAGGGTTTCAAGCCGCCCGAGGAAAAGCCCGAAGAAGGGGAGTCCCAGAACCCATGAGACACCAGAAATCCGGATTGAAGTTGGGCCGCACGGCCGAGCACAGGCTCGCCATGTTCCGGAACATGGTGACCTCCCTTTTTCTGCACGGCGAGGTGCGCACCACGGACGCCAAGGCCAAGGAACTGCGGCGCTGGGCGGACAAGATGGTGACCCTGGCCAAGAGGGGGGACCTGCACGCCCGCCGCCAGGCCCTGGCGGTGATCCGCGACAAGAACGTGGTCCACAAGCTGTTCGAGGACGCCAACGAGCGTTTCGGGCGGTCCGAGGGCGGGTACACCCGCGTGGTGAAGCTGGGCTTCAGAAAGGGCGACTGCGCGCCCATCAGCCTCGTCCAGCTGGTAGGCCCGGAAGAAGCCGTGGGCAAGAAGAAGCCCAAGAAGAAGGCCAAAAAGGCGAAAGCCCCCAAGGCCGGGGAAACGAAGAAAGCCCCGGCCGAGAAGGAGGCCGAAAAGTCCGAAGCGGCCGAGGCCGAGGCCCCGGAAGCCGAAGAGCCGGCCGCCCCGGCTGAAGAGGCCCCGGCCCAGGAAGCCGCCCCCGAGGAAGCTCCCGTCGAAGAGGCCGTCCCGGAAGAGGCCCCGGCCGAGGAACCCCCCGCCGAGGAGCCCGGCGAGGAGAAAAAGCCGGAATAACCCCGGTCCAAGCCCAAAATAAAAATACAAAGGGGACCCCGGTTTCGGGGCCCCCTTTTTTGTGTGTGATAAAGCTAATTCGAAGACTTTGCCCCGAAGTTAATTAGGGTTGAGATACTGAGTTACAGCGGTTCGCAACTGATCCGCATATTGATAAATGTCATTGAGGTTATTGATTTTGATTTTAGCTTCCTCTTTGTTGATGATGATTGATATATATTTATTATTAGGGTTATTGAACCATAACTTGCATATTGGCTTCCTTATATTGTCGTCATATAAAATGGCACAGAAGGCTTTTAAATCCCTCATTACAATCTTTTCTGGTGGTGCCATGTCACGGATAATAGCTTTAACGATGTGGTAGCCTTCTATTTCTTCCTCTGTTGTTATAATTCCGTCATCAGATTCTTCTTGTTCTTGTTCAGCGTCTTGATCTTCTTCTTGTTCATACGATAACTTAATCGCGCTCTGAAGCCTATCGTTTACGAGTTCTTTAACATACTGCTTAAGTGCTTCTTTCACTATAATAGTGAATTCATTAACGACATTTTTAGTTTTTACACCTGAATAAACTAATCCGATGAGATACTTTATAAACTCCTCTGATGGGTTATTAATTTCGTTGGCAAAGGCTTTTTTAATTTCATTAGTATATTTAAGAGTGCTTGCTGTATTCAAGATGCTGGATAAGTCAAATGCTGATTTAGTGAATTTTTTTAATTCTATGATTTGATGATCTTCAAATGAATCTAAATTGAATGTAAAAAAAGGTTTCTCATCCATTTTGTTTGTGTCTTCTATATCAGAATAAAATTTGTATGTTACGCCGTCAGTTAATATTCCGAATCTTGCTTCTGATACAGAAAAATATCGATATAATTGACTAGCAGGTTCTTTTTCTAAATCGGATCCATAGCATTTGCATTCGAAAAGCAGTATTATTTTGTCATCTTTCTTAACAGCATAATCAACTTTTTCGCCCTTTTTTGTGCCGACGTCGGTAGTAAACTCTGGAATTACTTCTATGGGGTTAAAAACATCATATCCCAGTGCGGATATGAAGGGCATAACTAGAGCAGTTTTGGTGGCTTCTTCGGTGGAGAGGTGGGAAGTCTGTTTGGCAACGCGAGTGGAAAGATCCTTGATCCGGTCAGCGAAATCCATGGAATCCCCCTCACTGGCAAAAGTGGATGGATTGTACTGGTAATCATTCCAAAAATATTATCCAAAAGTCAACATTGTATTTGTGAAAACATGGTGGTTCCACCGATAAAGCAACATATTTTCTGTAAATTTCCTCAGGGGGTTGGATCATCCTCCTTCGGTTTGAGATAGGCCCTTCCGGTTTCCCAGTCCTCGCTGATTTCCATGAGGATCGCGGTGACCAGTCTGAGAAGGGATGCCTCGTTCGGGAACAGCGTTGCCACCCGGGTTCGGCGTTTTACTTCCTTGTTCACTCGCTCCAGCATGTTGGTTGTCCGCAATCTCCGGCGGTGTCGTTGGGGGAGCATGAACACCGCAAAGCCTTCCGGCAGGGCCGATTGCATCCAGGAAGAAAGCCGCAAAGCGGATTTGGCGTACTTGTCAGCCGCCAGGTCCAGCAACCTTTGCGCCTCGTCGCGGGAAGGCGCGCACAGGATGTTGCGGATGTCCTCCGCGACCTCGGCGCGCATATGCA